>JALZUX010000336.1 GCA_023301405.1 Granulosicoccaceae bacterium
GTGCTGTTGCAGAGGTGAAGCAGAAAGATCAATTGCTCAGTTCATATTCTAAAACTAGAAACTTTTAGGGTTGAAGGGCGTACGCCCACCATTTTTTAACAGTTTATTTTAAATTTGCCTGCGGAATTACTTATGCAACAAAGAACCATTGGATCACTCAAGGTATCTGCCATCGGCTTGGGCTGTATGAACATGTCGTCTGGCTATGGACCGGCAGATGATAAAGAGTCAACACAGCTTTTAAATGAAGCGCTCGATGTGGGTTATACCTTTTTGGATACCGCACAGGTCTACGGCTTTGGCCATAATGAAGAATTAATCGGTAAGGCGCTGTCAACGCGTCGTAACGACTATGTGCTGGCGACCAAATGCGGGTTATCGAAAGCCGGAATCAATGGTGACCCTGCCGGCATCATGCAAAGTTGTGAAGACAGCCTTACGCGTTTAAAAACCGATGTTATCGATCTTTATTATCTGCACCGGGTAGATCCAAATACCCCCATTGAAGACAGCGTTGGTGCTATGGCAAAACTGGTAGAGCAGGGTAAAGTGAGGGAGATCGGTTTATCTGAGGTATGCAGTGAAAATTTGCGGCGTGCACACGCAGTGCATCCTATTGCGGCATTGCAGTCAGAGTATTCGTTGTGGTCCCGCACACCCGAGCGCGGCATTCTTGATGTGTGTGCAGAGCTTGGAGTGACGATGGTGCCATTCTCACCGCTGGCACGTGCATTTTTAACCGGAAAATCAACTGATGTCACCCAGCTTGCTGATAATGATTTGCGCTGTACCATTGCAAGGCCCCGGTTTGAGCCCGATGCGTTCAAGAAGAACAGTGAGTTACTGGTGCCATTCGCAGACATTGCACAGCAAAATAATTGCAGCATGGCGCAGTTGGCGCTGGCGTGGCTACTTCATCGGCAGCACGATGTGCCCATTCCCGGCACCAAGCATATCAGCTACATGAAAGAAAACGCAGGGGCCGCTGATGTGGTTCTTAGTACCGAAACAATCGCCACACTTAATGAACTGATTAATGAAAACACGGTCGTAGGCAATCGCTACGAAGACAAGCGAATGGCAGAGGCTGATGCAGAGCGCGACTAAGTGGCGTTAGGTACAAGCAATTATGGGGTAACAGTTCAGAGCGCCAATAACACCGTCAATAGACGCGAACTGTGTACTCTTATAATGCTAGCTTTATGCTTACTTTGATAGACTGTTAAGTTTTTTTATTGTGGTAAATAAATAGTGTTCGTTTAATCTGCTGCCTGATGAGCACTTGTAAAATACAGTGTTCAGGCAGTGTTTGTGGTGCTAAGACGGGGCTTGATCCAAGCCTCATCAACTTTCTTGTTACTGGTATTACTCTGTGAATAAAATCGTTTCTGATTTTGGCTATAACGGTGTCGTTCTGATGGACGGCGGTATGGGGCAGGAGCTTCGACGGCGTAACCCTAATGAGTCAACAGGCTTATGGTCAGCGCAAGCCTTGATCGATGTGCCTGAATTAGTGAAAGAAGTACACGAAGACTTTATTCGTGCTGGTGCAAAAGTCATTACCACAAACACTTATGCTACCGTCCGCAGTCGGTTAGTGGAGGCAGGTATGGGCGATGACTACGAAAAACTGATTGCGCTCGCGGGCCAGTTAGCCGTTGATGCAAAAGAGGCGCAAGGTCAAGATGTATTGATTGCGGGTTCGCTGCCGCCGTTAAACGGAAGCTACCGACCTGATCACGTCATGGACGCAAAGGTCCTTGCACCGGTATATCGCGAGCACACAGAGAGACTGGCGCCGTTTGTTGATTTTTTTATCTGCGAGACTATGTCCACCATCGAAGAAGCGCAAGTCGCCGCCACTGCAGCCGCTGAAATTGGCAAGCCGGTGTGGGTGGCCTGGACACTTGCTGATGATGAATCACCGCTGTTGCGCAGCGGCGAAACACTGGCTGATGCATTTGCTGCCTTGTCAGGTCTAGAGGTAGCGTGTGTCATGGCAAACTGCTGCGCACCGGAAAGCATCACGGTGGCAATGCCCCAGCTGCAGGCAATGAATGTGCCCTTGTTTGGTGGTTACGCTAATGGCTTTGCCGGTATCCCTGAGGGCTGGAGTGTGAAGGGGCAGGGAGCTGATGTGTTGGGACAAAGAGAAGACAACTCCGCTGAAGATTATGCCCGCCATGTTGCTAAGTGGATTGAAAGTGGTGCCACAGTGGTTGGCGGTTGCTGCGAGATAACCCCATTGCACATAGCTCGACTGGCTGAGATCCTTAAAGGTTAAAATGCACGTTGTGCTTAACTGCATTATTCACGGGCGCCTCTATTTAGCGGCCAAGGTGCATGTTGATCATGCTCACTCGTTGCCTTGTGAATTAGACGGATTAAAACGGCTATTTCTCCGAGTGTAAGCTTGCCAGCTCTGCAAGGGTGACAGGTTTAATAGGTGACCTGATTCGATACGCGCCTACCTCATCGTGGCTTAACTTGTTTTCACTGGCGAGAATTTCAGTCACTGTTAGACCGCAATAACGCCCCTGACAAGGCCCCATGCCACAGCGCCCGAACGCTTTGGTTTGGTTAGGACCAGAGCAACCGATATTCACATATGATCTGATATCGCCTGCGGTGACTTCTTCACAGCGACAAACAATGGTGGTGTCTTGCGGCTGTAGTAGCGCGGTAGGGGGCTTGTATAGGATGTCCAGAAATTTGCGAAGCTTAGCTTGCGATGTAAGTTGCTTGTTGATTGGTGCCGCCAATGAGTCGCGGGTGCTGGTCGTTATTTTATTTATAGTAGCGAGAGCTCCCAGTGCAACAACCTTACCCTGCATTTCCGC
>JALZUX010000337.1 GCA_023301405.1 Granulosicoccaceae bacterium
GCACGCCGAATTAACGTCGGCTTGCCGGACCGGGCCGACCTTCTGTCAACTATTGCACTGCAGGATTCAGGCATCACACGCGCCAAACACTGGTTGCAGTCGACCACCTGGTTACGCAAAAGCGTTTATACAGCGGCAGCGTTAGCAACGCTTGTGATCATCGGTCTGATTGCGCCTATGGTACTGGCGCCTATTAAGCACCGGGCACAGTTGCACAAGCGTTTTCGCACCATGTACGCTCTGGCAGACCGTGGCGACGCCAAAGCCCTGTACCAGCTTCTTAGCCAAGCCGCATCACGTGAGCAACTGGCGGGCCGTGATGCCGAAATCATCAACACCCTGCACCGCCACCTATTTTCAGCATCAACCACAAACCTGGCGCCATCAACGCTGACCGATATGGTCAACTCTATTAAGAAGGGCAAGCTTTACACTTCACGGGCAGCGCCAGACAAAAGCAGCGCTCTGGCCAGTTTGTAGCGCACAAAACGATAAATTTCCTGACAACCATCACTCGCAAAAAGCCCATGATGCAAAGCAAATACGATAGAATATTTACTATACAACCCTTACTGAGCTCTTGATGATTACCACTACAATCAAGCTTGCGTCCATTGGAATTTTGGCGCTACTGGCCTCGAACACCATTGCTGCCGCTGACTTAAAAATCAGCATCGTTTATCTTGAACACGAAACACAACGGCAACCGGTACTGTCGAGCCTGGTAAGCTGGCCTGACGACGAAGGAGAAATAGGCGCTGTTGTTGGTATTAGTGATAACAACACCACGGGTAAATTTCTAAAGCATGAGTACACCCTTGAACGGATTATTGTGGCCGCCGACGATGACATCATAGCGGCTGCCGAAAATGCCCTGGCTGGTTCAAGGTTGGTGATTGCCAATGTCAGTGCTGATAACCTGTTAAAAATAGCTAACCTGCCGCAGGCACAGAATGATCTGATCTTCAATGCTGGTAGTGCTGATAACATTCTGCGCGACACCGACTGCCACGCCAACATTCTGCACACGCTGCCGTCCAGAGCAATGCTGACCGACTCACTGATGCAGTTTTTAAATAAACGCAGATGGAATTCGGTATTTCTGCTGGAGGGCAACCGCAAAGTTGATCAGGCCTTCGCTGACTCTGTTCGCCGCTCGGCCACCAAGTATCGAATTTCAATCGACCATGAAAAACGCTGGATCGACGACTCTGATTTTCGTCGCAGCGCCGCCTCTGAAATCCCCGTATTCACACAGGCCCGAAAATACGATGTAGTGATAGTTGCCGATGAGGATGACGATTTCGGTCAGTATGTGCTTTACAACACCTGGCTACCACGCCCGGTGGCGGGTACCGCCGGCATTGAGCCCACTGCATGGGATCGTGTTGTAGAGCAATGGGGTGCAATACAGCTTCATAACCGCTTCACAGAAACCGCAGCTCGTCCAATGAATAGCATTGACTACGCCGCCTGGGCTGCCGCACGTACCATTGGTGAGGCGGTCACCCGCACAAAGTCAATTGAACCATCAGAACTAAAGACATACATACTAGGTAATGACTTCTCTCTTGCCGGATTCAAAGGCACAAAAATGACTTATCGAAAATGGAACGGGCAACTGAGACAACCTATTCCTTTAGTGCACCCGCAATCGCTCGTTGCACTAGCACCAATCGAGGGGTTTCTGCACCAAAGCTCTGAACTGGATACAATTGGATTAGATCAACCGGAATCAAAATGCCAGGCTATGGAATGAACACAATGAACAAACTAAAAAGTACTGCTGTCCTCGCTTGTCTTTTTACATTCAGCCACAACGCCAGCGCAAACTGGATCTATGTATCTAATGAAAAAGACGACACTGTTTCAGTGATAGATTCTGAAACCAATGAGGTCATAAAAACCATCAGTGTCGGTGAGCGTCCTCGCGGAGTGACGCTGTCACATGATTTTAAATATCTGTTCATTTGTGCCTCTGATTCAGACACCGTGCAAATGATGGACATCGCCACCGATAAAATTATTCATAACCTGCCATCGGGAGAAGACCCGGAGCAATTCGCTCTGCACCCCGACAACAAGCATCTATACATCGCTAATGAAGACGATGCCGTTGCCACTGTGGTAGACATAGAAACACGCAAAGTAGTGGCACAGATTGATGTCGGCGTAGAGCCCGAGGGCATGGCCGTCAGCCACCATGGCAAGTGGGCAATTGTGACCTCTGAAACCACCAATATGGCACATTGGATCGACACAGAAAAACAAGAAATATTCGACAACACGCTGGTCGATCAACGTCCACGAGATGCCGCATTTAATGCCGATGACACCGAGCTCTGGGTTTCCTCGGAAATTGGCGGAACAGTTTCAGTCATTGAAACTGAAACCCGCACCATCACCAACGTGATTAACTTTGAAATTAAGGGCGTATCGGCTCATCGGATACAGCCGGTAGGGATCGAGCTCACCTCTGACGGTAAATATGCTTTCATTGCACTAGGCCCATCAAATCATCTAGCCGTGGTTGATCGCAAGACCTACAAACCCATCAAATACCTGCTGGTTGGCAAGCGAGTGTGGCATACGGCGTTGTCACCGGACGAAGACAAACTTTACACCACCAACGGTGTGTCCGGAGATGTCACCGTGATAGATGTTGCCACCCTCAAAGCGACTAAGTCTGTCAAAGTCGGTCGCTACCCGTGGGGGGCTGCTATTTTGCCAAAGGAACATATTCCTAACTAAAGCACGCAGAAAGCGCAGAGGCCTAAGGCAGATTACTTCATATACTAACTCATCAACTGTGTCATCGACTGCAATCAGTCAGTCGATAAATGTATGCAGTTACATGGCTTTAGTATATTGTTGCTGCTTTTGATCACGCCGATAAAACTGACCCAAACTCACGGAAACAGCTTGATGGAATTCATAGAACTTGTTGCGATTATCGCCACAATCCAGTTTTTATTCTTTGGTGTAATGACCGGCATGGCACGCGGAAAATCCGGGCTTGCAGCACCCGCGATGACCGGAGACGAAGGCTTTGAGCGCATGTATCGTGTGCAAATGAATACGCTTGAAATTCTAATTCCATTCCTGGCTGCACTTTTCATCGCCGGAAAATACTGGTCTCCTGCACTAGTGGCAGGCATCGGACTGGTTTATGTGGTTGGCCGGTTTGTTTTCTGGCGCGCCTATGTCACCGACCCGTCAAAACGTGCCATCGGCTTTATGATGTCTTTCCTTCCTATTGCGGTGCTCAGTGTAATGGCTGTGCTCGGTGTGGTGTTGTCGATAGTGAGGGCTTAGAGGCCAGGCATTGCATTTATTAAAGTGGTGCAACTAGCATTCAATTGAATAACTGTTACGCAGCGATAACTGCGTAATAGTTTTTATAACACCCCACTGCCAATCGCCCTGTTCGTCACGATAGCTTTGACCAAA
>JALZUX010000338.1 GCA_023301405.1 Granulosicoccaceae bacterium
GGTAGCACCTGTAAACAGCATGCCCAAAAAACAAAAAACAAAAATTTTCTACTCATAGATAAAACACTCACAGCATTGCTTTACTTGACCGACGGCCAATTTGTCATGACAATATAGTGCAATATCCAGTGGTAAACAAGCATGCAATAGCAAATTTTTATCTATGGATTGCAAGCAGCTACAGGAACAGGAACAGGAACAGGAACAGGAACAGGAACAGGAACAGGCGCACGCTTTACGTCAGTGTTTTGTTTTGCAACAGCACTATAGCGGCAATGCGGTAACACATAAATGTGCGCGATGAGGGCTCTGTTTTCCTCAGTAAGGAAACCCACATGCACAAAAGATCTCATAACCACGGGCGATCTTTCAGCAAAAAATAATTTTTATCTATTGAATCTATTTTGCAGAACTCACACACCGTGAGCCTATAAATAGTGGATTAGCTTACGACTCAAATCAGGCTACTACTCAGGGTACGCCTGATTAATCGATAGTGAACGCAGAAGTAGGGGTTCGCACGTATCATACACCGGTATTTAAGCAAACAAGACACCGCTCATAGACGCGACTGGTGTGCTTTGAATAGTGACCAATATTGTTAGAAATATTGCAGGCCCCATGCTGACAGAAACGGCAGCACGGCTTACCTGAATACCTCCAGAAACAATCACTATCACGCTGCTGCTCTGGAGAGGCACTATTACATGAACTGCACTACCGAACCGAAACAACCGGGAAGTCGATGTCGGTACCCGCGATATTATTGGTATAGTTTGTTAGCGTATTGAGAGCAACATTCGCAATAATCTCAACCACCAGTTCATCATCAACACCAGCCGCGCTTGCCGTTTTTAGATCATCGTCACTAATCACGCCTCGCTGCCTGACAATCTTCACCGCCAACTCAGCAATTGCATTGTCCAGCGCGGATTCTGCACCACCAGCTCTCGCTTGTGCTATCGCCTCGCCTGATAGCCCAGCACCTTGCCCTATTGCTGTATGAGCTGACAGGCAATACTGGCATGCGTTTACCTGCGCCAAGGCAAGTGCCACTATTTCACGCTGAGCATCGGTTAACCTACCCTGCGTCAACGCGTCTGAAAAAGCCATGTAACCGTTTAGAGCAGCCGGTGCCTGGGCAAAGGTGGCAAACAAATTGGGAATCATGCCGATCTTCTTCTCAACTGCACGTAAAGTGGCAACAGTAGTGCTATCGGTAGTATCAAGGTTTACAGGTGAAATACGAGCCATGAAAGGTCTCTCTGGTTGTCGTTAGTGTAGTGTGTGTGTGTTCAGCGATTTGCAGTCGTGGTGCGGGCCCAACCCATCGCCTCCCAGCTTACGGTGTAGTATCGGTTTTTTTTGGTATACAATAGTGCCAATTTAAATACCGATCGTCTCGCTTTGGATCTTCTCTCACCACTTTTCGAACACTTCTCCCCCTCGGCCAAGGTGTTTTTCACTGGCAATCTCTGTGAGACGTCGGATTTCGACGTGTCATCGGGCCTGGGACACATGCACGTGCTTCGCGCAGGGCCGCTAGAACTCACAACGGCCAACGGTGGCGTCACCACGATTAACCATCCGTCGCTGCTTTTGCATCCGCGCCCGCAATCTCACAGCTTGAAGCCCTTGCCTCGCACCGGCTCTGATCTCATTTGCGCAACAATAGATCTGGGCGTAGCGGTAAGCAATCCATTGGTATCCACACTACCAGATGTCATCCTGGTCAAGCTTGCAGACATTCCGCGTCTCATGCCAACCGTTAATCTGCTAGTGGAAGAAGCGAATCAGCAAGCCAGTGGTCAAATTGCTGCATTGAATCGCCTGACTGAATACCTACTGATTTTGCTGCTACGGGATTTGATTGATACCGGGCGCATCACCACCGGCATACTGGCCGGTTTAAGCGACCCAAGGTTACACAATGCAATCACAGCAATACACAAGAACCCAGAACACCCGTGGACGGTAGAGACACTGGCAGAACAAGCAGCAATGTCACGTGCACGGTTCGCATTGCGCTTTCGTGAAAAAACCGGTGTAACGCCATTAAACTATCTGACGCACTGGCGTGTCTCTGTAGCTTGCTCTATGTTGCGCAAGGGCAAAAGACTGGAGTACATAGCTAGCCGTGTTGGCTACTCTAACCAATCTGCATTGACGCGAATTTTTTCAAAACAAAAGGGCCAAACACCCCGTGAATGGCTGCAACAACATAAGCTGACTTAATTCTTCGCCACCAGCCACAACCCTACATTCACTGAAATAATATTTTAGTTGGACAGACTTTTACGCCGTTATACATCGTTGGCTTCAACACTCATCATCACAATGCTTAGCAATGGTTTCGATCATTTTGGGCCCTACACCCTTGATACCAGTAAGCTGACCTTCTGTTAACGCTTTGCAAAGAGATTTCATACTACCTATAGCGTGATCCTGATAAAGCATTCGGGCCGTCTTTGCCCCCAAATTATTAATGGCCGTAAGCTCAAGAACGCTAAGCGGCGGTAGCGCTCCGTATTGATCATCCTTAAATTTAGCGGTGGTTCCAGTACGAACAATTTCTTCGATATAGTTGGTAATAATGCCACCCACACCAGCAATAGAGTTGAGCTGTTTGTTCGCCGCTAATGTATCAATCAATTCCGGCATGCGTGAAATGGTATGTGCCAGTTGACCATATCGTTTTGCGTGGTCCTCCGGGTAGCCACCGATAATTAGATACTCCCCCAACTGCTTTACGACTGCTGCTACCTCATCATTGCGAACCCATCGGGCCCTGCCCTTATTATCTGTATAGGATTGACTACTTGAAGCTTCTTCACTCTTTGATTTTATTGGGTCAGTCATTAGCGAACTCTACATTTTTCAACAAGTAGCATTAGTCAGGTAATGGCTCATCATAACCAACAAGACAAACCAGAACAAATTTTCTGATCAAGCCTGACATTCTCTTATGGCGATGTAATAACGCGCGAAGGCGCGCTATCGATAATCAATTCCCACTGTCGCAATACGCATTCCTATAAAGATTCGATTACACAAAACACCAGACTGTCAATTAATTCCAGGGCAACGAAAAAGGGCATGGCGATGGCATCTGACGCTAAATGCTTACAACGCTTTCGCGCTCAATTTCCGGGTTGACTAATGAGACATAAACAGCTGAACTCGCCACAGAGTTTCTGTGACTTATACAATACGATAGATCAGGTTGCTACCCGACTCTCACCGTAGCGACCGTGTTATCCTTGGTACCACGCTTAAGCATATTCAGCCAAGCCCATTAGGCTACCCACGGTAGAGTTTATAGTGCTTTATTCATATTGAAATAACGCAACACCTCATTAAAATCCATCAATGCTCCGTGCGTATTTGACGTAAAGTCCTGCATTTCAGTAAACGTAAGCTCATCATTCTGTATCGGTGGCCACGACGGTGGCGCTTCCAACCACTGCTGGTTGGCACCAAGCATATGCGAACGATCAGAGGAAAAACTGCGCCGATAATAGCTTGCATCCATCACTCGAAATATTGGCGGGTAAATCATGGCACCGCGAAAAGTGCGTGAAAAATACTCATCAGCAGGAACGGCCAAAGGCAATGTAGTGTCAAGATCCCAGACCCGCCACTGATCAGTCAACACCAGCAGAATCACATGGTAGTCCCACCACACAGGCTCTTGGTCAGGATCGACAGAGGAGCGCTGACACCACAGTGGATTATAGTGTTGCAAACTACCAACCCATAAAACCGCTTTCTGGGTACCGGGCACTGACGAATCTGCACATAAATGCCAGATATTCTCTTCACAATAATAAGCGGTATATAGGTGTTCGGTCATCAAGAGAGTATTGCTTGTGAGAAGGTATCTATTCAGCACACTGTGCAGAATTCATACATCGTGACCCTATAAATATAGGTTATATGACTATTCAGGGTGCGTCTGCCATGCCTGGTAAATCAATGATGGGGATGAGTTCGCGCGCAACACACACCGTATTTTAGCGCCACCGACACCGCCCATAGACACGACAGATATGCTCTGAATAGTTACGCCAAAGCTGCCATCTTAACCGGTGACAACTCCTCATCGGTAAACACAGCAGAAGATCCATCCCACCCCGTTGTATACAGCTCTAAAGAATATTCAGGCGTCATTGCTAATAGAAGCATGTCTATTCACCACCAAACGAAAATGTGCTTCATATCTTGGCTACTCAAGTTCGGCACGCGGCGAGCCACGCTTCTCACTCGATCAGCCACATGCTTTGTACTATTTCCGCTAGGTGGCTCCAAACCCCGGTAAGCTATAAACCTATTTAAGAAATCCTTTTAACTTGTTTTTCAGCTCATCTTGAACTTTATCAACAGCCTCGCTAGCTTTCTCCTTAGCGGCTGCCTTTTGCTTGGCCAACTCAGCTTCAGCTTGAGCCTTTCTAGCATCCAGGGCTGCCTTAGCCTCAGCTTTCTTGGCATTCAAGGCTTGCTTAGCTCTGGCTTTTTCGGCCTCGAGTTTGGCATTGGCCTCAGCCTTAAGCTTATCTGCAGCAGCCTTAGCACGCGCTTCTGCCTCGTTCTTTAAGTTGTTACCTAAGTTATCGCGCATGCCTTTCAATATGATACCGGCAGGGTCAGCAGCCAATGCAGCAAACGTTGCCTGAATGGGTACCGTAAGCTTTACCCCTTTAAGTGACTCTAAATCCCTACCACCCTGGCCTTCCGAACTACCAGTGATTAGCGTAGTCAGTGTGTAGTCAATAGTCTCTTGCGGAAGATCCACCAAGCCTGCACCACCTAGTCGCAATAACGGTGAACGCATATCAAGATCATCCGATTGCATCACGCCATTGGTGAACGTACCGCTGATGGTAAAAGCCGAAAAATCAGTTTTGATTTGCTTGTCACTCACGGCAAGTTCCTGACCGGCGATGGCTGCTTTTGCACGACGAATTTGATAACCCACATTTACGCCGTTAACGGAACCGTCGGTAAACATAGTATTGAACTGACCATTTAAACCAGCCGTAAGAGCATTGACGCTATCACCCGCGGTAGTCAGCGTAGCTGCAAAGCCGCCCTTACCTGACAGCGGCGAGTTGTCCTGTAGCAGGTCAGCCAATAGCGGATCAGACTCGATGCCATCCAGCTTCATATCCACCGCAAAGCGCGGTGTGTCCTGGCTTGCGTCAAGACTAAAAACACTATTGATGGTTCCCTGGTATAGCGCTGCCTGCAAACCATTGATTTCCACCCTGCCGTTGTTGGCAGTCACCGGCACAACGATAGATTCTGTTGTTAAGTTACTGACTTTTATCTGATTCACTTTAAAAACGCCTTCCACATCTAATTGGCGAATCAAGTCGCTAGGGATACCCAACGATGCATCGCCATCCGCGGCAGGTGCTGCAGCACCTGTTGACGAGCTTGCAATTTCCGCATCTGTCACAGGCGGCAAATAACGATCAAGATCAATCGCATCAACGGTAAAATCAAATCGCAGCGGCGGTATATCACCGGCTAAAGAAGGGACGCTGGCCTTGCCGTTAAACGTGGTGTCATCCAACTTGATAGTGAGGTCATTTAGCGCAGCACTACTCGGCGATGCCGCCAGATTCATTGACAAGCTGGCCGCACCCAGCACAGTGGCATCAGCAGTTTGTGGCGCTTCGATGCCCAACGTGCGCATGAGTTCTTTTGGATCAAACGTGTCACTCTTCAGTGCAGCAACAATCTTCGGCTCTTGATCTAATTCAGTTACGTTTACATTGCCATTGAGTTGCAAGCCCATTGCCGCCAACGACAAACCATCAACCGCAATCTTTTGGTCTTGCATATTGGCATTTATGTCAGCGGCAAGTTTGGCCACCAACTCCCCATTGGGAAATGATCCACCCTTGGCGTCAGTATCAAGCGTAAAACCGGTTATTGTATAAATTTCATTTTCAAGATCAATAGAGACTTGGCCTCCACCGGATATGTCAGCGGCTATGTCCATGCTCTTACTGACCACATTTACCTGTGTATTTAAATCAAAGGGCTTACCCAGCTCTATGGCTCCAGTAGTTAAATTGAAGTTGCTCAGCTTGACATCAGTACCTGATTGCACGTCAAGCCAACTGACGTTTGCATCAGTGATTTCAATGCCGCCCACCGCTAGGGCCTCGATTGCTGCACCTGCACCTGTACTCTCACCCTCAACTACTTCAGCCGATGAATCTTCGGTGCTTGTTGCGGTGGTAGTGGTGGTTGACGCAAGCAGATCATCCCAGTTGGTCGTGCCATCGGCCGCACGCTGCAAGTCAACGTTTAAGCCTTTTAGCTCAACGGTACGAACATTCACCTCTTTACGCAGCAACGGTAATAACTCTACTTTGACATCAGCGCTAGCGATCCTTGCAAACAGCTGGTCACCAAAGCCCTCAGCGTTGGCCAGGCTTATTTCGCCAATCGATATACCCGCCCACGGAAATACAGAAGGGCTGAGATCACCGGTGATGGTGAGATCTCTTCCGGTTTGCTTCTTGGTTTGGTCTTCAATGGTTTCTTTGAAGTCATTCCAATCCACTAAATAAACTAGTGCTACGGACCCGATACCGATTATCAGCACAAGGCCGACTACCACCGTTAACAACCATTTGAGCAATTTCATTGCACGTAAACCCTGATATTTAATTTATTGACTGTGGGAGGAGCGATACTGTCACGCAGCTAATGACGGCCGCCTTGGAACCAACGATACCAAGCCATGCGTCAGTCTTATGGCGCTCGGAAATCAAGGCCGCGATTCTACAATAAAACACCCGTCTTACCCTGCGCCTTCTTAATTGCCTTGACCTGATCGCTTACACTTTCGCGATCTAATCGCCTTGCACATGTCGTCGCCAGCTAACCAGTATAGTTCATCGCCTGACTATGTGGAGCACGAATTAGAACAGCAATTCATGCGGCGCTAACCGGGCAGAAGTAACCTTGCAGCCATTTTTAAATACTGGCAGCTTGAGCGAATGATACTCAGATTTAGAAAATCGCACACCCTCGCAACGACCCTAGCTCTCTGACAGGCTCCTAGGAGCCTGTCCGAGAACTATGATCTACTGCGGGCGCGGTCTTTCGGCCAGCTATTACGATCAAAATCGTTAAAGAAGAACAACTATT
>JALZUX010000339.1 GCA_023301405.1 Granulosicoccaceae bacterium
ATCTTGGCCATTCAGAAGAATACTAAAACAATTGCTGTGGCGCTGGTAGCGTTGGTGATAGTCGCTGCGGTCGCGTGGTTTTTAACCAATAACAACGTGGCTAAAGATACTTCAGGTGATGAAATTGCAGGCATTACAGACGGTGTACACTACCAAAGTATAAAGTCACCACTGGCACCGTCTGCAACTGACACGCCCGCTGGTAAGGTGTCTGTAGTTGAGTTTTTCTGGTACGGATGCCCCCATTGCCAGTCCTTTGAGCCAGCTGTCAGGCAGTGGCTTGAAACAGCTCCAGAAGACATAGCCTTCCGGCAATTCCCGGTGGTGTGGAATGAGGCGACGGCGCTGCATGCTGCACTTTTTTATGTAGCTGAAGATGCCGGTAATGCCGAGCAACTGCACGATAATCTGTTTGAAAAAATCATCGCTCTGCGTCCGGAGCGAAACTTGAGCAGCCAACTGGACCAATTAGCTGTTCTTTACAGTGACTACGGAATTGACGCAGAAGCAGTGAAAGATCAAGTAGAATCAGCCGAGCTTCTTGCGCGTGTCGCTGAATCAGAAAAACTTATGCGACAAGCCGAAGTCTCCTCAACACCAACACTTCTTGTAGATGGTAAGTGGGTGGTTCTGAATAACGAAGAGGTAAGTAAGGCCGGAGGCCTCTTTAGCGTGGTGGAATTTCTAGTTCAAAAAGCCCGCACTGCACAGTAATTGAGCAAGCGGTATCAAGTGTGTTGCTTATATTTTTAACGCTGTTGTTTGCTTAAGGCACTCCATTGACAAGCTGGAAGTTACGTTATGCAGCTTCACCGCGGCGATAAGCTCTTTGTAAAAGCGATCAAAGTCCGACGGGCTCTGAACCTGGACTTTCAAAAGATAGTCGATGTCCCCGGTCAGTCGGTGGGCTTCAAGAATTTCGGGCATGTTCACCACGGCGGCTGCAAACTTCTCTAACCAATCCGGCTCATGCTGGTCGGTTTTTACCGCGACAAAAAAAGTTTCTTCAAGGCCGATCGCTTTTGGGTTCACCAAAGCGACCTGGCGCTCGATTACCCTTGTTTTTCGTAGTTTTTGAATTCTTGACCAGACAGGGGTCTTTGACGAGCCGAGCTTCTTAGCCAACGCATCCATTGAGATAGTCGCATCCGTCTGCAATTCCCGAAGGATTTTCCGATCCAATTCGTCGAGTTTAAGCATTGTTCTTTTTTTCTGTGGTGGCTGAGAATAAATTCATTTAAAATGATATTTGGTGGGCACAATCGACTTATTTATGTCTGATTATTGCCATGCTATTGGGATAATGTTCTGATAGCTATACAATATACCATCGCTCAAGCATTCGCCAGAGCCTTGAAGGAACAGAGAAAATGACAGAGTTTCAAGTAATGGCCGGTAATGATCTGCGCACTGGTCGTGTGGTTTACCTGACTGCCGATGGGCAGTGGTCCGCTGATTTTCAACAGGCACAGCAACTGAGCGATGATGCGGCGGTCGTGGCGGCCGAGCATCGGTCAGGTGTGGCGGTAGAACAGAATCTGGTGGTAGATCCTTATCTGGTAAAGGTCGCTGCAAAGAACACAGCGCCAAGCCACATAAGAGAGCGTATCCGACGCAGTGGCCCGACTTGCCTGCTAAGTCCGACTGTCAATGACGGAAATCTTCAGCAGATAGCTGGCTAGTGGAAGCGTAAAGTAAATGTACCAATATGACGCACACGATCAGTCAGTAGTTGAGGCCAGATCAAAAGAATTCAGAACCCAAGTGAACCGCCGTCTTGCGGGAACGCTTAGTGAAGAAGAGTTCAAGCCGCTTCGCTTAATGAATGGTCTGTATCTGCAGTTGCACGCCTACATGTTAAGAGTGGCGGTGCCTTACGGAGTGATGTCGTCCAAACAGATGCATCAACTGGCTTTTATCGCCGATAAATTTGATCGTGGCTATGGCCATTTTACCACTCGTCAGAACATTCAATTTAATTGGCCGCAACTGGTTGAAACACCAGATATTCTCGATGCGTTGGCCGAAGTTCAGATGCACGCCATACAAACCAGCGGTAACTGTATTCGCAATGTCACTACTGATCCGTTTGCTGGTGTAGCGATTGATGAGTCAGTTGATCCGCGTCCTGTATGTGAGTTACTCAGGCAGTGGTCCACATTTATGCCTGAGTTTTCCTACTTACCGCGAAAATTTAAGTTCGCATTGACAGGCGCTGAAACTGACCGAGCCGCAATTAAGTTTCATGATGTTGGTATTCAATTGAAGCGTGGCGATGATGGAAAAATATTGTCAGATATTTGGGTCGGTGGTGGACAGGGCCGCACGCCACGTATTGCACAGTTATTAAAATCAGATGTGACTGTTACAGACTTACTGCCGTACCTGGATGCATTAATGCGAGTCTACAACTTGTATGGTAATAGAGATAACAAGTACAAAGCCCGAATAAAAATCCTGCTTGCCACATTGGGGTTAGAAGAGTTTTCGGCCAAAGTTCAACAGGAATTTGAACATGCAGACCGACAGCGGTTTGAAGGGGTAGAGCAAGAGTTGGCGCGCCTTGAAGCTGCGATATTAACGCCGGTTTATAATGCTAGCGCGGCGGATGCCGGTGCCGAAGTAGCCGATGCAGAAGAGCCAGACTATAAGCGTTGGTTAAAAACAAATGTATTTGAACATCAACAGCCAGGGTACAGCATAGCGGTTATTTCCCTAAAACCTTATGATGGGATACCCGGTGATGCAACTTCCGATCAGATGCGTTTGATGGCAAAGCTTGCTGAAGAACTGTCAGCCAGTGAATTGCGTGTCACCCATAGACAAAATATCGTGCTGCCTTACGTTGAAACTAAAAACCTTTATTTGCTATGGCAGCAGCTAAAAGCGGCTGGGTTATCAGAAGCTAATATTGATCAACCGAGTGACATCATTGCGTGCCCCGGGTTGGACTATTGCAGTCTGGCGAAGGCGCGGTCCATTCCGATAGCGCAGGAAATTTCTGCAACTATTAAGCAAACTGAACAGCGTGAAGACTTGAACGGTTTAAGCATAAACATCTCCGGATGCATCAATGCTTGTGGTCATCATCATGTGGCGGGTATTGGAATTCTAGGGCTTGAAAAGAACGGCGCAGAAACATACCAGGTGACCTTAGGCGGTCGTAATGGTTTGGATGCGGCGGTTGGAAAAGTTCTGGGGCCGGGGTTTAGTGCGGCGCAGGTGCCGGAAACGATTGATACTCTTGTAAGTACCTGGTTAGAGCATCGGGAAACCAACGAGAGCTTCTCTGATACTTATGATCGTATAGGCAAAAAAGTATTCTCGGAGGCTGTTTATGTTGCTTCTTAAATCAGGTGTTGAGCCCTGTCTGATAACGCATGCTGAGCGTCAAACTCAATTTGAGCAAGCGATAGCTTTAGAAGGTAACGCTGACCCAAGTACTTTCGAAGAGTCGGTTTTACAAGCCGCTGCACTTGAAATTAATATACCTGCATTCAGTGATGGTCGTGGCTTATCTATTGCTCGCTATCTTCGAGTGAATAGCCGGTATGAAGGAATACTTCGAGCCACGGGTAATGTAATTCCTGATCAGTTGCAGGCACTGTTTCAACTGGGATTCGATGAAGTATTAGTTGGTGATGTGAATCTTGCCAAGCATGGAGAACAGGATTGGCGTGAAGCCAATGATTGGTTTATAAAAAACCAGCCTCTGCTGCCTGCTTATCATGAGTCTGGTGGAGATCAACAGTCTATTTGGCGTGCGAGAACTGCTAGTTAAAAGCGCCGTAAAAAATGTAACTATCTAGAGTGCACCTGTCGCGTCTGTTGGCGGTGTCGTTCGTGCTCAGATACCTGTGTATGTTGCGTGCGAAATCCTCCATCATCGATTAACCAGGCACGACAGGCGCACTCTGAGTAGTCAAAATGCCCTATGTTCATAGGGTAGTGAGGTGTGATTCAGAAAAACGATCTGAATAGATACAATAAATGTCGATAATTTTTCCCTCGAAAATATAGATAAATTTAGAGATCAAGCGATCGCCTCCCTAAAATAATAGTGTTGGGCAAACACTATATAGATGTGTGGCGTCATTCCGGCTTGTCTGGCGCAGTTTATAAGTAAGTAGCATGGTTTCGTTTAGCTCTACTCTTTATTGTTCAATTTAGCGCCATATATTTATTCTTTAGGCTGGTTTTTGCATGTTCGGTAGCGCTTGCTGTGAAGGCGAATCCGTACTCTATAGACGCAATACTGTGTACCTTGGTTAAGTCATTTGCGAATAAATTTCTGCAAATGTGAACACTAAAAAGTTCCCCTTCTTTTCTTGGTGATTCTTCATTTTAATCGTAGATGTTACGAAGTATCACAACTTGGTTGGTGTGGGAGTGATAGCGTTGCTCCTTTAAAGTCGGGATAGTTATCGATGGTCACAAATTATAAACTCAATCGCATCAGTGTGTTGGCTGGTTTGCTCTTTTTTACTTTTACGTCGAACCAAGCAATGGCTATGGGTGCGGCTATTTGTTCGCAAACTGATAGCGATCCTGATGGCGACGGCTGGGGTTGGGAAAACAATCAAACTTGTGTCGTTGATATGCCAAATGGAACTTTGCTGGAAGAAGCTGTGACTGCGCCAATTCTGTCAACAAGCGGCATACGAGTTTGTGCTTCTTCAGCAAGTGATCTTGATCGTGACGGGTGGGGCTGGGAGGGCGGGCAAAGCTGTCAGGTGAGTATCGCTGATTCTATCCCGGCGGCATCTGAAAGTGTGCTGTCCGCTAATGATGGTTCTATTTTATACTGTGCCGATTCGAGCAGTGATTTGGATAACGATGGGTGGGGGTGGGAAGCTGGTCGTAGTTGTAGAGTAGCTAATCCGGTCACGGGACTTACCGACAAGGTGGTTGCTAGTGTGCAGCCGGGTGTAGTGCCATTTTGTTCTTCCAGTCACATCGATGAAAATAATGACGGTTGGGGTTGGGAGCAGAATGCGAGTTGCATTATCCAGAGCTCTTCAAGGTCTTTACAAAGAGTTCTAGCTGTTGGTGATTCGATCACTCATGGTGTGCGAGGCCAAACATCGTATCGAAAGCCTTTAAATTCGTTACTTAGTCAATCTGACTGTAGCTATGAGTTTGTAGGTTCACAAATAAGTAACTCTGGTCACGACGGGTTTATCTCTCCGCACGAAGGCTACAGTGGCCATACTGCTGACCATTTTCTTTTTGGCCGTACAGATGGTTCTGGTGTTAATCAGGGTATCGCACAAAGTATGGCGTCTTTTGATCCTGATGTGGTGTTGCTTCATATTGGCTCTAACGACATGAGGCTTGGGCAGAATATTGACAATACCATTTCCGAGATTGATCAGATAATTTCTACAATACATCAGAGCAATAGTTCTGCTGTTGTCTTAGTGGCGAACGTTATACCTTGGTACGCATCGGCGGTTCAAGCAGCGGTTGTTGCGTTGGGAGGCCGTATTGAGGCTTATGTTACGCAGCGATCGAACCCATTGATTCAGCTTGTTGATGTAAGATCAGGATTCGCGCCAGATATGATGATCTGGGACGGAGTGCACCCGAATGAAGTTGGTGAAGCACACATCGCAGATGCTTTTTTCGACATTTACCAACGGTCTGGGCTATGTACTATCTGATTAGTGAGGTCTGAAAAGAAACGCGTAGCTAGCTAGTGCCCGTCCAGAAAGAGCGTGTAGCGAGGTTGTCTCAAGTGCGTGAGATTTTTCCTGCTACATGTGGGCGTTTAGCTGATCTTAGGTATCTGCATGTAGTCGATAAAAGGTAGCGTGCCTGAATGTGCTGCAGTAGGCGACTTGTTTCCAGGATAGGCAAAATTAAAGGGCTGGATAGGCTGAGTTGAGCCTTTCCCTCTTGAGATACTTGCCTATGAACCGTCTATTGTTATATTTATACTTCCAGTCCGACTTCAGCACGTTCAATATAAACTATTAGGGTGCACCCGTTGACAGTTGTTGAATTATGCTCAGTACCGTCTTTCATCCAGACTAAATCCCCCGGCTTGTAAGCAGTTCCGTCATTGTCAGTTAAGTCACCATCGACTACATAAAATTCCTCGTCGCCCCTATGTCGATGAGACTCTGTAGTCGTGCCCGGCGCCATTCGAAAAATATGAAAGCCGACTCCATCAGGTTTTGATTTGTTAAGTTGAATAAGGCTTTGGCCGGAGTCACTGCCATTATTCATAGTCCAAGGCTTAAATTCTGTGGTGTCGATATTCGCTATACGACGATCCTCTGGCTTTACTGGCTTCATAAAGTGCTTCTTTTCAGTTAAGGGATTCAGTTTGTCTCTGCAGTTTTTGTTGTCGTAGTATGATCAGTGTTGCGATGATGACGCCGATGGCTACGGTGGCAATCATTACGGTTGCCAATGCATTGATATCTGGTTTTAAGCCAAGGCGGATTCTTGAATAGATTAGCATTG
>JALZUX010000340.1 GCA_023301405.1 Granulosicoccaceae bacterium
TTGTCTATTTCAGAGCGGCCGGAACTTGGCGCAAGCCGGGATTCCCAAATAACGTTACCGCTGGCCTCCCCTAATGCCACCAGCCTGCCGTTATCTAAACCCACAAGCACACCGTCTGGAACTACCAGCGCGCGACCATTGCCATGCAGACTTAACGCCGGAACACTATAGGTATACAACCAACGTTGCCTACCAGTGCTTTTTTCAAGTGCGTAGATCCGGCCGTCGATGCTACGAACCACCACATAGTCACTGCCCGCAGCCGGTGCAGATATTACCTCTGATGAAACACTGACCGTCCAAACCACTGAGCCATCGGTCTGACTGATACTGTAGACGTCGCCATCACCGCTACCAACATAAAGGTGAGCGTCATCGCCACTGATACCAGCAGTGAGGTTTGTGTCCAGATCAATGCGCCACAGCATCTTACCGGTACTTCGATTAAAAGCTGAAACCTCTCCCTTGGCATTTACCGCAAATACATTTTCTTCGGCTACAAAGGGGGCGAACTTCACCACTGATCTTTTTCCACCCGACCCAACCCTGGCAGACCAGAGCGTGGTTGATTGGGTCACCTCTTCAAAGGATTGAAGTTTGTCGGGACTAACCTTTTTTACTGAAGTGCTACAGCCAATTACCACCAACAGAGCCGCAGCCACTGTAGCCTGAGTCAGATAACGCATACTTAGTTTGCCTGAGCAATATTGAAATTGTTGATGCAGCGCGGGCAAACCACTACTCATGACTGTTCGTCGCTACCGGTTATTGACTCGGGAGTGACTAGATCGTCAAGCTTCATTTGCAAAGCCTCGGGGGAAACCGTACTGGCACCCGACTCCTTAGCACGCCGGTAAGCGGCAAGCGCCTCTGCAGCGTCACCGCTATCAAGATGGACATCGCCACGAATTTCATCAACGAGTCCGGCATACGCCTGCGAATTTACGTTATCAAGGACATCAAGCGCTTCCTCGTGTTTACCCTGAGCATTTAACAACCTGGCCAATCGCAACCTTGCAATTGCCTTTATTTCTTTAAAAGCCCCTTGATCGACAGTCCAGCGCAGTGATTCTTCAGCGCTTTCAAGGTTATTTTGTTCTACGTGATAGCGCGCTTCCGCCAGACTTGCCATCGCCGCATAAGAAGACCCGCCATGCTCTTCTTTGATGTTACTCACTTGGCTTAGGAATTCTTCGCCGTTGTCATCATTTTCAAGTGAAGCCATCACACTGGTGTATGCGGTAGACGCTTCCTGTGCAACTGACGCCTGATGACCCTGCCAAGCGCGCCAGCCGAAAATAAGCACCAGACCTAAGCCAATACCAAACATCACGGCCCGGCCGTTATCGGCCCACCATCTTTTCAATGCTTCTACTTGTTGTTCTTCGGTTTCGTATTCAGCCATTTTGCTTTACCAATTCAGGGTTTACCATTTGGTTTCCCGTTATAATTATTATAGTTTTAGGGGTGTTAAAAATTCACTTCGCAACACGTCAATCAACTGATCACGCGGTACGGTTTTTTGCTCTGCCTGCTGCCGAAGTGATTTGATACCAACCGTTCCGTCGATGATTTCATTTTCTGCCAATATCAGCGCTACCTTCGCACCGCTTTTATCTGCTTTTTTAAACTGACTCTTCATTCCACTTAGAGTGCAATTACAAGTTACTGACCATTGTGGCTCTGCGCTACGAATCTCTTCTGCCAACGCTAGCCCGCTTACCATCGCCTGCTCACCTGCCAGTATCATGAACACCTCTGGCTCTGGTGGCAGTTGCGACCCATGGATTTTCGCTAACAGTTCGATAATCCGTTCCATGCCAAGTGCCCACCCTACTCCTGGAGTCGGCTTGGCACCCAGTTGCTCCGTAAGACCATCATAACGTCCTCCGGCGCATACCGTTCCCTGAGAACCCAAATTGTTGGTTACCCATTCGAAAACTGTGTGACTATAGTAATCTAAGCCGCGCACAAGTCGCGTGTTGATTTCAAACGGGATACCACACTTTTGCAGAGAAGCCTGCAGTAACTCAAAGTGTTCACGTGACTCATCGCAGAGGTGATCAAGCATTTTCGGTGCTTCACCTACCACATTTTGCATTGCCGGGTTCTTAGTATCCAACACTCGCAACGGATTTGTGGAAAGACGACGCTTAGAGTCATCGTCAAGCTCACTTACATGATCATTCAGGTAAGTGACCAGAATTTCGCGGTATTTGTCGCGATCTTCGCCGGTTCCCAGTGAATTCACCTGCAGCTTCACGTGATCACTCATGCCAAGTTGCTGCCACAGTCTGGCACTTAGTAGTATGAGTTCTGATTCAATATAAGGCCCCGGGACGCCGTAGACTTCCGCACCAACCTGCCAGAATTGCCGATACCGACCAGCTTGCGGATTTTCACGGCGGAACATTGGCCCCGAATACCAGATTCGGGAAGTCTGATTGTTGGTCAGCATTCCGTGCTGGATAGCTGCACGAACACAACTAGCAGTGTTTTCCGGACGCAACGACAAATGGTCACCATTGAGATCTTCAAAAGAATACATCTCTTTCTCAATGATGTCGGTGACTTCGCCGATTGATCGATGAAATAACTCAGATTTTTCAAGAATGGGTGTACGCATTTCCCGATAGCCATAACCGGCCATCACATTGCGTACATTTTTTTCCAGAAAGTGCCAATTATGCACAGTGTCAGGCAGGATGTCATGAACACCCTTAATGCTTTTAACTACTTGTCCCATATTGAAATAGCGCCGCTTGTCTGTGTTGCCCTAGTGGACTTTATTATTTTTTTCACAAACAGCTCGCCGGCAACATCAGGCCCTGCGAGCTAAATTAATTGATGCGGGTGCGGCACCCCACTGGCTACCTCACTGTGAAGCGAGGAATGTTCTTGCCTGACTGGACTGCGGATAAACAGACACCAGTTGTTGGGCAAATTGATCGACCGCGATTGAATCACCCAGTGCCCGGCGAACATCAATGCCCACCAGTAAGCTTTGCGGTGTTTGCCGCGCCATACCCAGATACCTTGAATAATAAGCATCAGCGAGCAACGCGTCACCCGTTTTTAGTTTCAATTCTGCCATGTGCAGCATTGTAGGGGCGAATCCGGGGTTTTTACGAATCGACTCACGCAGATGTTGGTCTGCTAGATCGTATTCCGCCGAAACCATTGCGCATACACCAGCGTTATCAAGTGCAAATTCAGGTGTTTGGTAAAATTTATTCTCAGAGGCGGTGATGAATTGCGATATCGCTTCAACTGGTCGTCCCTGATCGCACAAGAAAATACCATAATTGTTGCGGTATTCCGCGCGATTTTCGTCAATTTTAATAGATTTCAAAAAATGCTTCTCGGCACCTGCCGGATCATCAAGCGCCGCCAGCAACTTACCAGTGCTATTGTTTGCCAATGCGTTATTTGAATCCTGAATCATGGCACGCTGCAATTTGGTTTGCGCGAACTCCAAGTTTCCACTTGCGAGGTAGTTAGTGCCAAGCTCAGCATTATAGCTGGCCGCCTTTTGCCCATCAGACAAACGCCCTAACGACGGATTCAAGGCACAACCGCTGACTGCAGTTACACCGACTAACAGTGCCAATACTGTTATTTTCACAGGTTCTCTCCGTAACGGGATTCAAAAGCCACACTTAACTACGTGCAAACGTAGGTTTCTGCGGTACAAAATGCAGAATCGCCGCAAAAACACCAACCTTTGCACCAATATCGCGTGACGCGGATCGAAAAATCATGCGGATTCTATGCCACCGTTAGGCGCCAACTCGCATTCAGCACAAATCAGCCGGTTTCTGTTCAC
>JALZUX010000341.1 GCA_023301405.1 Granulosicoccaceae bacterium
GACGGAACCATGTGGACTGACGATGAAATGCAGCAGGCTGGTATTTCTAAGAAAACCGCACGCTCAATGGGGCATCTTCCGCAAACAGGCGAGGGTGGCATGATTGAATGGCTTGATAAACTGATCGACACTCGTAAAGTGCTTATCCATATAAACAATACGAATCCTATCCTTGACGAAGCCGGGCCTGAGCATGCAACGTTAAAAGAGAAAGGTATCGAAGTATCTTTCGACGGAATGTCGTTAGAAACCTAAAAGGAAAAATCATGGTTGAGTGCCAAGCCACAGCGTGGACTAACGAAGAATTTGAACAACGTCTGCGTGACAAGGGCAAGGCGTATCACATCAATCATCCATACAATGTGATGCTCAGTGAAGGACACGCAAACAAAGAGCAAATTCGTGGATGGGTTGCTAACCGGTATTACTACCAGCAAGCGATACCACTAAAAGACGGGGCAGTATTATCTGCTTGTGATGATCGTGAAGTCAGAAAGGAGTGGTTGCAGCGTATTCGTGACCATGATGGGTACGACGACGATCCCGGTGGTATAGAAGCGTGGATAAAACTTGGCCAGGCGGTTGGGTTGTCACGTGAAGAAGTAACTGACTTGCGTCATGTATTGCCCGGCGTTCGGTATGCCGTAGATGCCTATGTGAATTTTGCCAGAACCCGCCCATGGCAGGAATCTGTATGCGCCTCATTAACCGAGTTATTTGCACCGGCGATCCACAAGCAGCGGCTCGCCACCTGGCCAGAGCATTATCAATGGATTGATCCAACCGGTCTGCAGTATTTCCGCAATCGAGTGCAGCAAGCCAGGCGCGATGTAGAGCACGGACTTGCGATTACACTGAGTCATTTTAATAGCGTTGAATTACAGCATCGTGCGCTCGACATTCTGCAATTTAAGCTGGAAGTGTTGTGGCAAATAAGTGATGCCATGTCGGTGGGTTATGGCTTGCCAGGCTGGAAGCCATTACCAAAACTTGAGGATGCGGCATTTGTTAGTAACGCTGCCTCTGCAACGCCCGGCACAACTGGTGTCCAAGGTTCGGCTATCGCATGACCATAGATACAAACACCGTGGTTGGTATTGCACCGGGCTTGCGTTTGCAGTTTGAAAAGGCTCAAGATTGCTGGGTGCTGCTTTATCCTGAAGGCATGGTGAAACTTAATCAGAGTGCCTCCGAAATTCTGCAGCGTTGTGACGGTGAACGCGATTTAAGTCAGGTAATTGATTTGCTTGAAAAAGACTTTGATCAGACCGGTCTCGAGTCAGATGTGCTTTCATTTGTACAGATAGCGCTCGAACAAAAATGGATAAAGCTTCTCAATGCTTAAACAAAGCACTACGGTTAGAAAAAGCAATGAATAGCAACAGCGGTGAAACAAGCGTTATTGATTCAGACAAGCCAGGTCCCCCGCTGTGGTTGTTGGCAGAGATCACTTATCGTTGTCCTCTGCACTGCGCGTTCTGCTTTAACCCTATTGGTTTTGATCAAATTGAAAATGAACTTGATACTGCCGGTTGGATAAAAACCCTGCGTCAAGCGCGTGAGCTTGGCAGTGTGCAAGTTGGATTCTCGGGTGGTGAGCCCATGCTACGCCCGGACCTCGAAGAGCTGGTCGCTGAAGCCAGAAGCTTGGGTTACTACACTAACCTGCTTACTTCGGGAGTTGGGCTAAAACCAGCGCGTGCGAAAGCGCTGAAAGAAGCAGGCCTTGATCATGTTCAGTTGTCTTTTCAAGATTCAACCAAAGAACTGAATGATTTTCTATCAAACACCAAAACTTATGATCTCAAAAAAGAGGTCGCTGCGATGATCAAAGATAATGATTGGCCAATGGTTTTAAATTGTGTCATTCATCGAATGAACATTGACTACATTGATAAAATTATCGAGCTTGCACTTGACTTAGGTGCTGAAACACTAGAGCTGGCCAATACCCAGTTTTACTCGTGGGCTAAACTAAACCGCGAAAGCTTGCTGCCGTCACAGCAGCAAATCGACAAAGCTTATGCGGTAACCGAACGTTACCGTGAAAAGTATGCTGACAAAATACGAATAATTTCAGTGATACCTGATTACTACGAAAAGCGCCCCAAGAAATGCATGAATGGTTGGGGTAATGTATTTTTGACCATCACCCCTGATGGTACTGCACTACCTTGTCATACGGCGGGAATGCTTCCCGGGCTAGAGTTCCCTAATGTCAAAGACCACAGTATCAGTGATATCTGGTATGAGTCAGAAGGGTTTAATCGCTATCGCGGCAAAGGTTGGATGAAAGAACCGTGTCGCTCGTGTCCGGAGCAAGATAATGATCTTGGTGGCTGCCGCTGTCAGGCTTACATGCTTGCAGGCGATCCGGCGGCGGCGGACCCGGTCTGTGATAAATCGCCGCACCGTCATGTTGTAGATGAGGCCGTTGCCAAGGCTCAGAGTGGTGATACGACGGAAGCTCACCCGCTGGTTTTTCGTGACCCGAAAGCCTCTCAGCGCTTGAGTGCGGGTAAAGATGGTGCTGATATTCTGTTGCCCTAGTAGTACCGTACATTAAGCGAGCTTGCCTCGTAGCCGTGGCAATCAGCGGGTGGAAAATACTTGATCTGCCATCACAATCAGCCTGCTAACGCTGAGTGATTTATCGCCCCCTGTTGAGCACGCTATCTCACTAAGCACCCGAACAGAAAGTTTCACTGCTGTGTGCTCTGTGCAACTAGATCAGCTTACTTTGGATTTGTCGGCAGTCGCTTGTGTTGAGCCAAAGGTATTCACCTATCATCTATGCAGTTCACCATTTGCAAGCGCAAACCACAAACGTGATCGTGGTTTCGATTCTCAACACCTGATATTAGAGCCACTGGCAATGGGGATAGGATAAAGGCGTTAGGTCGATCCCTGCTTTAGCAACTCTGACCTGCATGAATGCACCATAGTCAGTTAGACATATTAAATATTTCTATACGCTGTAGTGGCGGCACGATATGATTTAAAGCGTCCTTACTTCAGAAAAATGAAATGATCGAGACACACATCTTGTCGGGTTTCCTTCTTAGTCGGGCAAGGACGCTGTTCTAAATGAAGTGACTGAAAGATACTATTTAATTGCTTTGGTTTGATCGCCAAAG
>JALZUX010000342.1 GCA_023301405.1 Granulosicoccaceae bacterium
ATATGAGCCCCAAGAGAGTTACCAATCAATTCTGCGCGGTGACGAAATTCTGGATGCAATGAAACCTTAATCCGGCGCTTATCAGTATCGCTCTCTGCACGGACTACATATTTAATCTTCACCAGACGGTTAATCAAGGCGGTCACCGAGCCCGTCGTCAAACCGAGACGCTCGCCAATTTGCCCAGCGGTGAGATCATTATCCAGCAGTGCGTTAAGGCACCTGATATCACTGGGATGTACCCCTAACTTTTTAGCAGTAAACGCATCAAAGCGACTCATCGCCTCATACAGTTCACGGGAAGTGGCCAGCAGTTCATCAAATTCTTTTGACATGGTTCAATTTACTGAATATTATCTTGATCATCAAGATAATAGTGTAATGTAGGTTGAAAAGAAATAAACACCCCTACCGGTAACCGCCAAATTCAGTGCAACAGCACTAAACAGATACCGCTAACAGCGCTTCACCTAAACAAAGTGCTCCGCGGGCCGACACCTGCGCATCCCAAAGTCGAAGACTGCTCCTCTATGGCGAACTCGTTCAATACCAACCAGTCAGAATCTACTTTGATTAATTGCACTAACGTTGATAGCGTCATGAATCAAAACAACTTACCGGCAGTTTTAAC
Organism: Granulosicoccaceae bacterium; assembly: GCA_023301405.1. Classification (GTDB taxonomy): domain Bacteria; phylum Pseudomonadota; class Gammaproteobacteria; order Granulosicoccales; family Granulosicoccaceae. The sequence continues at coordinate 632 of JALZUX010000342.1, forward strand.
ACCTTTCCACATTCAGCAATTATCAAGTCAGGAGATTATCTAATGGCCGACTTCAAAGTTCCACTCAGAGATATTCGCTTCTCTCTGCACGAAGTTCTTGACTACACAACAAAATGTGAATCACTTACCGGCTACGAAGAGGTCGGTTCAGACCTGCTAGACGCCGTGCTCGAAGAAGCCGCCAAGTTTGTCGAGCAAGAACTAGCCCCATTGAATGCTATAGGTGATCAGCAGGGTTGCAGCTGGAACGATGGCGTGGTTTCAACCCCTGAAGGCTTCAAGGAGGCCTACGCCAAATATGTCGATGGCGGATGGGCCGGGCTGTCAGCTGATCCGGAATTCGGCGGACAGGGCTTACCACCATCAATGGCGACACTAGTCAGCGAAATGGCCGGCACCGCTAATTGGGCGTGGGCAATGTACCCCGGTCTGAGCCATGGCGCGCATAACACCATTACGGCACACGGTACTGATCAGCAAAAACAGACCTACCTGGGCCCGCTGACTACCGGCGAATGGACTGGCACCATGTGCCTTACAGAACCTCACTGCGGCACTGATTTAGGTCTATTAAGAACCAGAGCAGAACCCAACGAAGACGGCAGTTATGCACTTCACGGCACTAAGATTTTTATCTCGGCCGGTGAACACGACATGACAGACAACATTGTGCATATTGTGTTAGCACGCCTTCCCGATGCGCCTAAAGGCACACGTGGCATTTCCTTGTTTATTGTTCCTAAATTTCTGCCCAAGGCCGATGGCACCGTCGGTGCTCGCAACGGTGTAGCTTGCGGCTCGATTGAACACAAAATGGGGATCCACGGTAACGCAACCTGTGTGTTGAATTTCGATGGCGCCACAGGCTATCTCATCGGTCCACCGAATCGCGGCCTGAACTGCATGTTCACCTTTATGAATACAGCACGCTTAGGCACTGCTTTGCAGGGACTGGCACACGCCGAAGCAGGCTTTCAAGGGTCACTAGACTACGCTCGCGAACGCCTTCAAATGCGCTCAAGCTCAGGGCGCAAAAACCCCGACAAACCAGCTGACCCCATCATAGTGCACCCCGATGTACGCCGAATGCTGCTGATCCAAAAAGCACTGGCCGAAGGCGGAAGACTGTTTGTACATTCACTAGCGATGGATGTAGACATCGTTGAGTCAGACGCCAGTGATGAAATCAAGGGGCGTGCAGATCAAAGACTAGCGTTGCTCACCCCTATTGCCAAAGCATTTCTAACAGAAACCGGATTCGAATCAGCCAACCACGGCATACAGATCTTTGGTGGACACGGCTTTATACAAGAATGGGGCATGGAACAAAATGTTCGTGACTGCCGAATTTCAATGCTTTATGAAGGCACTACCGGTATTCAGGCGCTTGACCTGTTAGGGCGCAAGGTGATCGGTTCGCAAGGCGGTCTGCTACGCCAGTTTATAACCGAAATCACTGACTTTTGCGATCATCACAAAGGTGATCGCAACATGGCCAACACCATTGCTACCTTGAAAACCCACTGCGATGAATGGGAACATATCACCACCCAAATCACAATGCGTGCAATGACCGACGCCGATGAGGTTGGCGCCGCATCAGTTGACTATTTAATGTACTCCGGCTATATCGTGCTGGCCTACATGTGGGCAATGGCACAGGCAACAGCACTCAATGCACTGGCAAGCGATAATTGCACTGAGGAAGATTTTTATCAGGCAAAAATCGCCACTGCTAAATTTTACTATGACCGCCTGCTACCACGTACCCGTTCATTGGTAGCTACCATGGAAGCGGGCGCTGACTCACTAATGGCACTTGATGCTGAACATTTCAGTTTTTAGTAGTTGGCAACAAATAGGAGGGTAAGTAATACCCTTCTTTGTCTACAGAGTAGTCACAATGACCTACTCTTTGAACAAGAGCCAGGCAAAGTGCCATCGACTCTTATAAAAGCTCAATTGCTTTAATTTTTTGAGACACTCACATAAGCACACTGACTAACCGACTCAGGTGTGCATTTAATTGTTACAGCGCATCGGGAGCCAGAACATATGTTATTTGAAGGCAAGTCACTTACCGTTAAAGAGCTGGATGACGGTATCCATGAAATGTGCTTTGACCTCCAAGGTGAAAGCGTTAACAAGTTTAACCAGGCCACCATCACCGAACTAGGCGAGGCCGTCACTGCACTACAGCGCGCAAAAAACCTAACCGGACTGATGCTGTGCAGCGCGAAAAAAAGTTTCTTTGTTGGCGCAGACATCACCGAGTTCGGCGCTCTATTCCGCAGCGGTGACGATGCCATAGTTGAAGCACTGTTAAAAATAAATGCGCTGTTTTCAAGTATAGAAGACCTTCCCTGCCCGACCGTTGTCGCCATCAACGGTGAAGCGCTTGGCGGTGGACTGGAAATTTGCCTGGCCTGTGATTACCGAATCATGGCAAGCAACGCCAAGATCGCACTGCCTGAAGTGAAGCTAGGTATCTTGCCCGGCTGGGGCGGCACCGTCAGACTGCCGCGAATGATAGGTATAGATAACGCCATTGAGTGGATTGCCACAGGCTCAACCAAAAGAGCCGCTGCCGCATTAAAAGACGGTGCGGTTGATGCCGTTGTACCAGTAGACAAACTACGGGAAGCATCGCTTGATCTTCTGAAAAACTGCATCAACGGAAAGTTCAACCA
>JALZUX010000343.1 GCA_023301405.1 Granulosicoccaceae bacterium
GCAATGATCAACCGCTACTCGCGCCTGCTTGGCGTACACCTGAATGACGGCTACGCAAAGCGAGACGACGGCCTGATGATCGGCAGTGTTCACCCGCAGCAAACAGTAGAACTGCTTGTCGAGCTTATTCGCAGCAGCTACGACAGCGCAATTTACTTTGACACTTTTCCAGATCTTTCAGGGCTTGACCCGGTGGCTGAGGCACGAACCAATGTATCGAACGTAAAGCACCTGATTACCGTGGCGGAAAAACTAGCAGCAAGTGATTCACTACAAACCGCCCTAGACAAACAGGATGCACCGACAAGTCAGGCAATCGTTGCGGGCGAACTGTTTGGTATGAAGTAATACTACCCAGCCCGCACTCATCCACAAAGCATGTTTACCCGGGGACCACTCCTTTTTAATAGTGCAAAGCACGGGCTGCTTGATTGACCGAGAATCGCAGCCGGTGAATTGTTCACGGAAATAGAAGGCCGGCTATTTGTTGAATCAGCCAAAGCCTCACCTTGTGTGGGGCTTTTTTATGGCTGAGCACCAAAAACCCAAAGTACTTCCCCCCCCCAACCAATAAGCAACTCCCCCCCAAGCCATAATCATCAGGCGTGAATTTTGCAAACAACGGCCCTCTCTGCTGTTTGTAAAACGGGATTCAAAGTTGCCACCTTTAACGCCACCACACAGTTGGTTACTGACCGCATGCCTAATTGTCAGCTTGACCGCTTGCTCCAGCGATCGACCAGCATCGGTTGAGCTGGCCGATCCCGAATGCAGCGATCAATCCGACAATACTTCGACAGACACGGGACAAGAATCTGACGACTCAAACTGCGGTAATAGCGGCAATAGCGGCGATGGCAACGGCAACGGCAACGGCGACGGCGACGGCGACGGCGATGGCGATGGCGATGGCGATGGCGACGGCGACGGCGACGGCGACGGCGACGGCGACGGCGACGGCGACGGCGATGGCGACGGCAACGGCAACGGCAACGGCGATGACCCGCTTCTTGACGACGGCCTTGCACTCGGTGCGGCAATAGATGTAAAGACCACGGCAAGACCCAACGAGCCCTTCAGCAAGTTTCAGCTCGCCGACTCACATTACACTAACAACGTCTACGACGATCGCGCTCGACTACAGGGACAGCCTAATCAACTGTTTTTTTCTGATCGCGTTCAGGACTTTGTCAGTTGGAATATTCCTACCGCAACCGAACTAGGCAACAACAGAGACTCATGCGGCGCACCTCATGGTGACGATAATGTGTCGCTTGATTTTCGTATTACCTCGCGCAAAGATACCGATGATAGATTCAATTTCGTACGCGCTTTTCCAGCAATGGTGGTTGGTACTATGGGAGGCCGGTTTGAATCGTGGGGAGTAGAATGCAATAACTCTTCAACAATAAGTGACAGCTATGGTCGCAAAGACTCACCGGCATTCGACATGAGGCCAGTCAACAACGCTACCGGCTTCCCCACCCTTGTGAGCGAGCTGCCGGATGACGTAAAAATATCAATCAAAAGCGACATCAATAGTGGCAACGCTACTAATGGGGTTGCCAATGTTTTTTTAGACACCTACTGGCATGATGTATCCAGTATTGAAAAGCTACCGGGTCAGGACGCCCAATGGCAAGATACCATCAACGGCATTAACTCCGACTACACGGAAACGTGGAATTTGAACGTCTGGTTTGACTGGACTAACATCAACGATCGCACTGCCAGACAATGGACTGGAGGCATTCTTCTGGGATCAGTGCAGATAGAAGGTAACCCTGAGTTTGATATCTACCTGAAAGCTGAAGGCACACGCAACAACTTCCTGCCCACCTGCACCATTGGAGACCAGGACAATTGCTTTATGTACATTGCACTTACGGTCAAAGATCGCTCGCTGGCAGCGGAGGGCATAACCATTAACTATTCCGAAATAGCCAACTGGATGCGATCATCCGATTTTCGTGATTTATTTCTAGACGGCGCCGATCTTCAAGGCACCTCTGAACCCAGCGCCATCGCCTACGATATCTGGCGTACCATTGACGGCCCGCAAAACGATACACATCCAGACGCTGCAAGACGCGGCCCGCGCTTTCCTGACGTAGACTATGTCATCGGCGGACTGCACCTCGGCAGCGAAATATGGTTCAATCCTCAGGGACAGCCGGCAACGCTTGATTTCGAGACCTTTGGCATTAGTGTCAATGGTATCGGCACCTTTGGCCGTTACATAGATCATACGCAGCCGTGAATTTACCAGCAAAACAAACGGTGGATACAAACCATCAACACCTAATGGAAGCAAGGCAACAGGGCAGTAATACAGGACAGACAAAGCTATGAATACAAAATTGAGCATTCTCAGCCTATCAAGTGCGCTGGCGTTGGCTGGTTGCGGTGGTACAGAGCTTCAAGACACCCCAATACAGCAGCCATTCACCGCACAACTACTGTCCGACACGGCATCTGGATCTACGGATATAGTGATCAACAGCGTTGTAGCGGGCCCCGTCACCGCTGACAACCACACCACCTATGCAATACAGGCCACTGACATTGGCGCAGGCCCGGTAGATACCGATAATTTGTCTTTTGCGCTGGAATACTCAAAAACAGAAGATTTCAACAGTGTTTACCGAATAGCATTATTTGACCTGCAAACCACAAGAAGTGACGGAAACTCGGTTGACATTACTGCCAGAGCAAAGCCGGTAGAGCTCCCCTCAGGCACCTACAATGCGCGCTTGACGGTAAACCCCAACTGGCAGACCTACATTGAAAACAATCTGCAACCTGCCGACTTGTCGCAACCACTGCGCTACATTGCCGAATCAAACCACGACAACAACAGCAGCGATATTTTTACAGCATTTATAGAAACCGATATTCAATGTGCTGAAGACAACCTTGAAGGCAACAATACCTTTCTAAGCGCCACCCAGCTCAGCAGCTTAGCTTCAGTCAGCGCATCACTGTGCGAAGATAACGCTGACTACTTTGCATTGCCAATGCTGGCAAACCAAACGTCTGTCTTGTCTTTCATTTATGACGGCGCGTACAACTCTACTCCTACACAATATGCGCTGATCAGTGATGACTTCCATCGCCAGAGCACCGGTGTGCTTGAAGGACCACAGAGCCGAATCCAATTGACCGCCGCCGTCTCAGGAACTTACTATTTAGCTATTTTCGGCGCGCGCGCAAATTATACAATTGATCGCGATCATCAAGCCGCCTTAAAACCAGACTGGTTCTTCTCTACCGATACAGTAGAAGGGCCCATTAGTCCCGTGCTTGGTGCGATAACTTTGAACAAATTAAACTTCAACGTCGATGATCTACTCAACAAAACAGTGCGCTGCGCGAAGCAGATAATTGATCCGCTATACCCTGATACCTACACCACTCCGCTGCATTTCCCTGATGCTCATGAATTCCGTCTTCTTGAAGACAACAAATACTTGCTAGACGGTACCAATCGTTTTCAATGGGGGGTGTCGAATGGTGATATCTCAAACGATGACTGGTACGAAAACCCCTATCATGGTGGCTGGGCAGAAAATCTATACGACGGCCGCTGGCGCTACTGGGAATTTGATGCTGAGTCATACGTTCAGTGTGAAATAAATTAAGCC
>JALZUX010000344.1 GCA_023301405.1 Granulosicoccaceae bacterium
TCTCTGCTAAGCCACCAACTTAATACCGCATCGGTAAGCTTTGTCGTCACCGATGAAACACATTTTGCAAACGATCAAATCGCTTTCCTATTCAGCAACCAGTATTCCGGCCACAGCCGAACCTTCAGAAAGCACCCATGACCCACATTTCGATCATCAGCCACCCCCTGATAAGACATCTTGCATCATGTTTACATCTGGCACATCAGGGCCTTAAAAAGGCGTTGAAATGCCACAAGCACACTGCGTGTTGTTTGCCGTTGGTACCATAGAAAATTACCAGCTTACAGCAAAGGACTGCTTTTATATTTGCCTGCCGCTGTTTCATGCAAACGGCCTGTTTATGCAGCTTTTGGCTTGCTTGCTTTGCGGCTGCAAAGCAGTAATCCGCAATCGCTTTTCAGCAACCCGATGGCTTAGCGACCTACGGTGGCTGAACAATGACTTGCAAGACAGGCGGTTTATCTGTGGAGACCGATTTACACTGGCAGACATTCATCTTTACGCTTTTTTGAATTTTGGCGCAAAAGTAGCCCAACCACTAAACTTTAAACTAAAAAACGTGCACACTTGGTTTACTAGGATTTCTGAACGCGATAGCACACAAGCTTAATTGATAAACCCAATACAAACAGAGTAAAAGTACATGATCGTACGACACTTGGAAGACCTAAAAAAACGCGGCAACTACGCCGAAAAGCCTGGCCACTGGACAAGCGCCAGATACCTGCTGCGGGAAGACAATGTTGGCTTTACCTTAACGCAAACCACAGTGGCCGCTGGGCAGACACTGGCGATGGAATATAAAAATCACGTCGAAGCTAACCTTATTATTGAAGGCGAAGCTACACTGACTGATTTAGATACAAATAAAACGTACCAATTGACTGCGGGATCAAAATACACACTCGACAAACACGATAAGCATAAACTGGAAGCTACTACTGACTTAAAAATAGTTTGCGTATTCACCCCTGCGCTTGTTGGACACGAAACTCACGATGAAGACGGCTCTTATCCATTGTTATAAATTGTTGCGGCAGCTATTCAAAGTACATTTGAATAGTCACAAAAAATATATTCATAGAATCTTGATAGTTGAATTCTGAATAAACGGTAAAAATAGCACCGTATTATGCTTAACAAAAGTTTTCAAATCAAAGACATACCGATTGCAGAGCAGCGTATTTTCACGCTCATTTTAAATGAGCTTCTAAGGAAACGATTCTGACCCGTTACCGACTAAACCATTACAATTGAAAATCAGAAGACAACCACGGTCAATCACCCACCACCTGGTGCCCCAACAACAATGATCTACTGCGAACAGAGTCTTTTGGCCAGCTATTACGATCAATCTCGCTAAAAAACAACAGCTATTCGCCTCTATTGATCAAAATATCAAACTCAAAATCTAACACCGAAGCTCAAGAGCCTGTTCTCGAACAGCCACCCAAACAACACAACCCGGCACAATTAATCTATGGATATTGACGAATCACTTAATGTCTTCAACGAACCACTGCAATCATGCAACGAAGACCCTGTCACCGGTTTTTTCAGAGACGGATGCTGCAATACAAGCGAAGCAGATGCGGGCTCACATACAATTTGCGTCAAACTCACCAAAGACTTTCTAAACTACTCACGCTCGCAAGGTAATGATCTCACCACCCCAATGCCCCAGTACAACTTTCCCGGCCTGAAAGAAGGAGACCACTGGTGTCTATGTGCTGCACGGTGGAAAGAAGCGCACGAAGCAGACTGCGCGCCACGCGTTTATCTACAAAGCACTCATCAGCGTGCTCTGGAAGTAGTCCCCATTGAGACACTTCGACACTATGCGGTTGATCTGAATTAGACGCCACCAAATTTACGATTAGCGTGCCTGCAGCTGCTGCCGTCCACTCAGGCATGCAATCTTTTGCCAACTGCATGTAGCTATCTACTAACAACAAACCCCCACATGTAGTAGGCAAACCACACACACTTGAAGCAGCCTAGCTACGCGCTCTTTCTTGGCGGGTACTAACCCAAGTGTCGACTTATGGAATGAACGCGTATTAGTCATACCGATCGCACAATAGACTGTGTTAACAGCCTTAACTTGCAGGTGACTAGATACGCTTCCAGACAGACGACAATAGAAACAATCATTGAAATGCAAACTTTTGTAAAGCGCCTGCGACCAAAAAAGCTCGTGAGCATGCAACCATACTGTTTTACCCAATTATGACCTTTGACTATCCAGTGCGTAACTAGCTGTGAAGCCGTTTTCATGGGATCTTCCCCACTGACACTAAACCAACATAAAAAACTACTGCAGCGATTGCAGTGAACAACAAACGTTTGGTTAGAGTTCAGCGACTCTGGTATCTCATGCGTACAGGGCATTGCACAACATTTCCCTGTGTGAATTTCTGTGTCCCGTATATACATTGTTGATAGAAACACCAACTTAACAGAGCGCATTCTCTGAAGGGTTATCACTTAGTTTCGTGCGTACAAATGGTACAAGCAAAATTAAATATGACCCTACTAGACCGTTACAAGCTAATAATAAAGGTAGAAAAAATGAAAGTTAAACACATCCTCCTAGCAACTGTTTTTTCTGGCACTGCGATTGCCGGAACACCTGTTCTCGCACAAGACGGCTTACTTGATGGTTGGTCCGGCAGCGCTAGCCTTGGTGCTGTAATTACCGATGGTAATAGTGACTCAAGAAACATAAGCGGTTCTGCCAATGTAGTTAAGCAGCAGGACGTTTGGCGTCACACCGCGTTTGGTAGCACATACAACGCAGAAAATAACGACATCCAATCTGCCGATCGAGCGGAACTTGGCTACAAGCTAGACAGAGACATAAGCGACGTAATGTACGTTTTTGGCCGCATTCGTTTTGACTACGATAACTTCGGCAATATTGATGATCGAGTTTCTGGTGTAGTAGGTTTAGGCCGAAGCTTTTTAGATGATGGCAAGCAAACACTGTCTGGTGAAATTGGTATAGGTGCGCATAGCACTAACTACATATCCCTTGATCCTAGTGCAACGCCCACGGTTGACGCTACCGGTGCGCCATTGGTTGGTCCCGACGGTTTACCAGTTCTTACTCCTTCCTCAGACATTTTGGATGCTTTGGACGACAGCGGCGCAGTACTTTATGGCGGCTTGAACTACAGCAACATTCTTAGTGAAGTACTGACGTTTAATTCAGTATTTAGCTTCGAAATAGCTGATAGCAACACCGCCACCACGTGGGATAACTCATTGGGCATAAAATTGTCAGACAGAATCTCTTTGTCTCTTGGCCTGTTGAATCGCACGAACTCTGACATTGTTGGGCAATTAGGCTCTAACACTGATACAGCAACACGTATTAGCTTCGTCTACGGCATCTAAATACCTGCCTGTTTGTTAAAATGATACTCGGGCTTCAAAGCCCGAGTATTGAATTTGCTCCAACGCTTACTTGATCGCTCTTCTCTGCTAACGGACCACCTGCAAAAACACATTCAATCGGGCAGACACCTCGACCTCCTGCGACCAGATAACAACTGATCTGTATCGATACGGTGGCCCTGAACCTTCTGCTCCTGCAAGCGACCGCCGAAAGACCTTCACTGACGACACACCGAGGCAACAAACCAACTCTCATCTTTGCCAGCAGGCACCTCTGGATCACTTCAACTTCGGGAATCTACCGTCGCACCAATCGAAAGACCCGCTGACCTATTGAATTAAAGTGCTTTTCCATTTCTTTAGTATCAAACTGCGCGCTCAGTTCTTCGTATAAGTGGCAGTCATGCCCAGCCGGTAAGTGATCAAATAGGCTTGTCACAAACAACCGGCGTTGATCGCGATG
>JALZUX010000345.1 GCA_023301405.1 Granulosicoccaceae bacterium
CTGTCCAAAACCAGTAGCATCCGGAACTTCACCGATTCGAATATCACCGAAATCACCGCGTATACCAAGGTGGATGTTATCACCTACCGCATTATCACCAACCAGACCCAAATCCGTTCGATAGTTAGCGTAACCGGTTAAGCCATTATCCAGCGTGCCAGTAGCATTTACGTTGATAATAGAGTCATCACCAAAAACAGTAAGCTCACTAGGTGAGGCAGCCGATACAACGTCAGCAGCTGTAGCTTCGCTACCGTCGGGGAGAATATCACCGATGTCGATTGCGTCGATGTCGTCGGCATCACTACCCAGGATACCGATGGCGACCTGACCTGAAAGGGTCACCTCAGCTTGTGCCAGTGGTGCAGCAGCTATACCTGCCAATACCATTGCCGCCGTCATCTTATTAAATTTCATCATTTGTTCTCCAGTCAGGTATCTGATCTATAAATTATTTTAATTTTACAATGCGCCGCTGTTCAGGACGGCTGCGCTACTATTGAAGGCGCACATACACACAAAATGGTTTCTGCACCACAAAGAAGACCGAAGTCTAAAAGCATCAGCGAACGCCTGAAGCACATTGCAACTGGCATCTCTAACGACACAGTGTGTGGAACAAACTTTAACGATGTATTTGCATAAAAACAACACATATTTGGTTTTATGATGATGATTTAGGTTGCTGTTGTGAAAGATTGTGAATAGGAATCCCAAAAACTGTTGTTTTAAGCTATGCACAGGGTTTTTGTGGTTATTTTACTACTAGTCTTACTCACCTTTTACTCACCGTAAAAAAGCCCGAGGTGGCTGTCCGAGAACTAACGTCGTTGCGGGGATGTGTGATTTTGAGTCAGATATTTCTGATCAATAGAGGCGAATAGTTGTTCTTCTTTGACAAGATTGATCGTAATAGACCGCCGAAAGACCGCGCCCGCAGCTATTCGCCCCTTCAGTTGAACAATAATTCAGCTCGAAGCCTTGCAACATCGCCAGGCGATCATTCTCGGCGCAACCCACAGGCAGTCTATTGCAGTCAGACTAATAATGATTACATCAACTATTGGCTTTATCTATAATGGCCAGATGACTATTGCTACCACCAATCAAAATCGCTACCGCCAGTTGAGGGCTTTTTGCCAAACTGCCAAAACCGGCAGCATATCCAAAGCCGCCGCCCGCCTGGAACTCAGCCAACCTTCCGTATCACTGCAGGTTCAAGCGTTGGAAAAAGAGCTACAAATTCTTCTTTTTGAACGCCGGGGCCCAAGAATAAAGCTAACCCCTGCCGGGCAACTACTACTAGAGATGGCGGAGCCACTGCTGGAAGGTATGGACAACCTTGTAGACACTTTCAGCTCTGCTGTTAGCGAAGTAACCACGGGCCCCCTCGATATAGCGGCTGGCGAATCAACACTTCTATACATACTGCCTGAGCTCACCAAACGGTTTATGGACACCTACCCGGCCATTAGCGTGAGATTACACAATGTAACTGGTCGTGATGGCATGACGATGATGCGCGAGGACTCAGCTGACTTTGCCATAGGCGCCATGGATGATGTGCCCGAAGACTTAATCTATTACCCGATATACAACTACGAACCGATACTGATTGTGCCTAATGATCACCCACTTGCGTCACGAGCCTCCGTGACCCCTGAAGACATCAGCCCACATGGATTCATTCTGCCACCGCGCAGCCTCAGCACTTTAAATCAGATTGATGCGGTATTTAAAGAACATGGCCTGCCCTGCCAAGTTGTTCTTGAAGTGGGTGGCTGGGAGGTTATAAAGCGATATGTTGAATTGGGCCTTGGGATTAGTATTGTCACCAGCTTTTGCTTGCGCGGACATGAAAGACTGGTGAAAATCCCGGTTGACAAATACTTCCCCAGTCGCAGCTTTGGGGTGGTACTTCGTCGTGGTAAATTCTTGTCGCCTCAGGCAAAAGCGTTTCTGGAGTTCATGGATGCTGATTTTTTCTCAAGCCATGACGCCTATGGAGGCACTGAATCAATGCGCACTGAAGATATTGCAGCGCTTACGCAGCTCAAGCAGCAGCTCAGCGCTTCCACCTGACTTGTCACTACACGTTGAACATCTACGCTGCTTACGGTATCCCTTGTGAATAATGCTCACCCTCCAAAAAAAGACCCCGCTTTGGCAAAACAAGCTAATGATCACGTCTGGAAACCTCACGCCACAGTGGCCGCAGTAATACCGCGCGACAACAAGTTCCTGATGGTCGAAGAACCCATTAACGACCACATCATTTTCAATCAACCTGCCGGCCACCTCGAAGACTCGGAAACCCTGACCGAGGCGATCATCCGGGAAGTACGTGAAGAAACTGCCTGGGGGTTCACACCAGAATACCTATTAGGGCTCTACCAGTGGCAGCACCCTCAAAAAGGCCATACCTACCTGCGGACTACATTTGTTGGCAGCGTTGATGATCACGATCCAAACCAAACCTTGTATGACGGTATTATAAGCGCCACATGGAAGACCCTTGACGAACTGCAAAGCGAATCAATAAAACTACGAAGCCCATTGGTGCTTGCCTGCATCCATGATTACCTAGCGGGACATCAATACTCGCTAGAGATCCTGCGCAATAGCGACCACATAGCCTAATGAATAATACAAAAGAGAAGGTGATAATCGGAATGTCCGGGGGGGTAGATTCATCAGTAGCCGCCTGGTTATTGCAACAAGATCCCAACCTCCGTATTGAAGCCCTGTTTATGCAAAACTGGGAGGAGGACGAAGACGACTACTGCACTGCTATCGAAGATTTTCGGGACGCGTCGGGCGTATGCACACAATTAGGTATTCCACTGGAAAGCGTCAACTTCTCTGGAGAATACTGGGAAAAGGTATTTTCTGAGTTCCTCGATGAATACAATGCCGGTCGCACCCCTAACCCTGACATTCTGTGCAACAAAGAAATAAAGTTCAGGGCTTTTCTAGATCATGCAAAAAAAAATGGAGCGCACAGTATTGCCACCGGGCACTATGTACGCACCGACAAAGACTGCAATGGTAAGTCCCGCCTACTCCGCGGTGCAGACCCAAGCAAGGATCAATCGTACTTTTTACATACACTTGATCAGCAACAATTGGCGCATGCACGCTTCCCTGTTGGTGATCTGTTGAAATCCGATCTGCGGGCGATTGCTCAAGACCTTGGGCTACAAGTTCACAACAAGAAAGACAGCACAGGTATTTGCTTTATCGGCGAGCGGCGATTTACCGATTTTCTCAGCGAATACGTGGCCACTAAAAAAGGCCCTATAATCACCACTGAAGGCCAGCAGATTGGCACTCACGACGGCATTGCTTTTTACACTATCGGGCAGCGCCAAGGCTTGGGGATCGGCGGCAACGCAAACTACAAACCCGATCCGTGGTACGTTAGCGGCAAGAATACTGACACCAACGAACTCATCGTCGCACAGGGACACGACAACCCCAGCCTACACTCAAAATCATTGCACGCCAGTCGTATACATTGGATTAGGGAAGCCCCTCAAAACGACTTCAAATGCACAGCAAAAGTACGATATCGGCAACAAGATTGTGATTGTACCGTTAAACTTGACCAAACCGACCAAGCGATCGTTGAGTTCGCAGACACAGTGCGGGCCATTACACCCGGTCAATCTGTGGTTTTTTATAGCGGTGACGAGTGTCTTGGTGGAGGTATAATTGAAAATGCCACCTAAGCCCCCAACTTTTTTACTTCTAACGTACGCACTATAATATAAAATGGCCCAGTCGCTCGAAAACCAAACAATTGCCTTAGCCGGACTATTCATGGCGGCCGAGCTTGTTCAAAAAATAGCCAATACCGGCGAGTACGATGAGGGCGTCATGCGCATAGCGTTAGAATCGCTTTTTGCCATGGACGCTGAAAATGTCCCTGCAGTCTTTGGCGGCAAAAGTAACATTCGTCAAGGCTTTCAACGCCTGGTGTCTCAACTTGCCGGCTCTGATACAAACCCCGATATGCAGATCACACGCTATGCGCTGACGTTGTTGAAACTTGAAGGCAAGCTGCAGCCGGACTCTCCCGCCATGGAACGTATCAAACGCGGCCTGCAAGAAGCAGAAAAAATGCGTATGCACTACGACACTTTAGACTCGAAAATCATCTCTCTGCTTGCCGGAACATACAGCGACAACGTCAGTGACTTGTCACCTCGGGTGATTGTTCATGGAAACGAAGATTTCTTAAAAGAAGACTCTCACGCCAACTCCATCCGAGCCTGCCTACTGGCTGGAATTCGAGCGGCCGTCCTATGGCGGCAATGCGGCGGCACTCGCTGGCGTTTGGTCACCAGCAGACAACGCTATGTTAATCAAGCCAGTAAAGACTTGCGATTAATGTAAAAACTCCGTTAGATTGGTCAACAGCGTCTGTCACCGGCACCAGTAATGACCCTTTGCGCCATTTTGTTAAAAGCGGAGCCTGATGCGGCTCAAACGGAATTGATAATTAGGGTATTGGCGACAGTTGATGTGCCATCCCCAAAAATAGACTTCAACAGTGATCACTGAGGAACACCGAGTCAAAGGTGATCGAGCACCGATCACGTAACCACGGCAAGATCCCAAACACATTCAAAACCCGAACCTCTCCATGCATCGTGTTCCAGGTATTGCGTGGCCCTGACATTTCGGGGAGCCGACCTGATTCAACACATTGAGCGGCACAATATCGGCCCGAATCTCTGAAATATTCCCCAGTGACGGTAATGCGTTACCGCACACCACAGAAGCCACCGGCAAGAAAATCAACCTTATATTATGCAATAACTGCCATTGACAGCTACTTTGCAATTGCCGCAAGCCCGCCGAACCGGAATGAGGTGTTTTTGAGCAAGACAGCGCCCAAAACCAACCAATAGACCACCGCCCTTATACAAGGTAAACCCGCTAATTAATCGAAACGTAGCACTAAAAATGGCGCTCTACCTGTAGCGACGATCCGTTTTTCTTACCCTTTTACCGGCTAAAGA
>JALZUX010000346.1 GCA_023301405.1 Granulosicoccaceae bacterium
GGTAGCTGGCAAATTGATATCAATGCCACTGAAGATGGCAATCAAGTAGCCACCGCAACGCGTTGGATTCATCGAGAAGATGGCACCGCAGAAAGCTACGCGTTGGCACAAGATGCAGACTTCCTGAAAAGAGTGGCCAGTACAACGGGTGGCCGGTACTGGACTGTTGAAAACGCTAACGATGTTCCCAACGCTATTAAAGCAGCACGCAACGGCATTGTGCGCTTACAAACATTGCCGCTTTGGAACGTGCCGTTTTTCTTTTTGTTAATTCTTGGTCTGAAGCTGGTGGAATGGATGTTACGTATGATCTGGGGTCGACTATGAAAAACAGCCTCGGCGCGTTTGCATTGCTACTGGCAATATCCAACGCCGGCATTGCATCAACCGTTACCGTCGTCATCAGTGGGCTAGGCGGTAGCTCTGACTACTCCGAACAATTCGAGCGCTATGCCACCGCCATCGCAGATGACGCCAGAGCCATAGCCGAATCACCACAAGATGTTATTCTACTTCAAAGCGATGAAGCTAAGCGCAACGTCATCACCGGTTTGCTTGAAAACCTAGCCGTCAACAATAGCGCTGACTTGTTCCGGCTTTACCTGATAGGTCACGGCAGCCATGACGGTGAACACTATAAGTTCAACATTACGGGTCCCGACATCACCGGCGACGAGATCGTCTCTGCACTGGCAAAGATCCAATCCCCCCGGCAGTTGGTGGTTATCGCAACCAGCGCGAGCGGAGCTTTGCTCAAGCCGCTTGCAGCACCAAACCGAGTGGTCATCACGGCGACTAAAAATGCGCGGGAAAAAAATGCAGTCAGATTTCCACAGCATCTGATTGAGGCATTATCCGACCCTTCTGCAGACATCAATAAAAACGAAAGTATCAGCGCACAGGAAATGTTCGACTACGCCAAAAGCACTGTCGCCAACTACTATGAAACTGAAAAGCTGTTGGCGCCAGAACACCCGAGAATTGAAGGCTCCCTCAGTAATGACATCGAAGTCGCCAGATACGGCACTTTGCTGCAACGCAAAGACTCTATTTCACCTGAACTCTTAACCAGTCGCGAAACCTTGTCAGCAGAAATCAACACACTGCGCGCACGCAAAGAAGATCTGGATGAAGATACCTATTTTGATAAACTACAATCGTTAATGTTAGAACTTGCAGACGTACAAAGTAGCATTGACGAACAAGGAGCAAGCAATGTCGATCAATAAGCTATCCGCCGTCTGTGCGTTAATACTGGGGTCGCTTGCCACCGGTCAGAATGTTGTTGCTGAAGAATACGACTCCAATCGTGATGATCGTCTGCTTCGCTGCGATACCATTTATGATGGCGGCAACATTGACTCCGCTATCACGTGCTTCAAGCCGTTAACCAACGATACGTCATCCCATGTCGCCGCCGAAGCGTACTGGGCACTTGGCAATACCCGCGACGCCAACGAATATTTTCGCCGCGCCGTGGCACAACAACCCGGTAATCCGCACATCAGGGCGCGCTGGGGGCGGCTGTTTTTAAGTACACACCAACCCAGTCAGGCTGTGCCGTTGTTTGAAGAGGCAATAGCCCTTGACCCAGAATACCTGCACGCACGCATAGGGCTGGCCGCCGCATTGCTGAGTCAAGGCGGCAATGAAGCCGGGATATTGTTGGACGAATTACACCGGAAACACCCTGACGATGTTGAATTGCTGCTACTGCTGTCACGGCTTCAACTTGAATCACGCAACGTCGATAACGCCGATGCATTACTTGATAGAGCGCTAGAAAGTGCAGCCGCTAATAATATTTCACCCCTTGATATTTATGCACTGAAAGTATCGGCCGACCTACTGCGCGACAACGACGACAGCCAGTGGGTAAAGAAGGCGCTTGATTTAAGCCCGGCCTACGGTGATATTTATTTTATCCCTGTGCACTACCATTTAATAAACTACCGTTACCGCGAATCAGTAGCCCTACTCCGCAAGGCGGTAGAAGTACAACCCACCCACTGGAGCGCTCACTCTCAGTTAGGTATCAATCTGCTTCGTCTCAATGACATCAAGGGTGCTAAAAAACACCTTGAGATCGCCTACACCGGTGACCCCTACGATACTGCAACCGTCAATACACTGCGCTTGCTTGAAACACTAAACGATTTCACCGACCTGGACACTGAAGCAGAATACTCGTTAGACGGCACCACAACAAAAAATGCTCCTGTTGTTATGCGTCTGCACAAAGATGAAGCTCAATATTTGTCACCCTATGTTGAAGAACTCACACTTAAAGCGGTGGAGTCGTTTTCACGTCGCTACGACTTTGCTCTTAAAGAGCCGCTTATTGTTGAGCTGTTTCCCAATCATGATGACTTCGCCGTTCGAACAGTCAGTACTCCAGGTGTTGGCCTTTTAGGGGTCACGTTTGGCTACTTACTGGCGATGGATAGTCCGTCTGGTCGGCCACCCGGTGAGTTTCACTGGGGCAGCACTCTGTGGCATGAACTAGCTCATGTATTCACCATTGAAAAATCAGATCATCGTATGCCGCGATGGTTTACCGAAGGTGTATCTGTCTACGAAGAATGGACCACCGGCCCACTTCGCGGCCGTCACATACCAATCAATGTACTACAGGCCATTCAAGAACAAAAACTGCTACCAGTAGCAAACCTTGATAGCGGCTTTGTCAGACCCACTTACCCCAATCAGGTGACAGTATCTTACATGCAGGCCGGGTTAATCTGTCAGATGATCAGTCGCGTTTGGGGGCATGACAAGCTCGTCCGCATGCTAGTGGAATTTGATAGCAAGCGTGACACCACTGAAGCCGTGTTCCACGTGCTGGGTATCACCACCGAGGAACTTGATCTTCGGCTACAAACCTTTATCGACGATGAACTGGGCGATACAATCAGCCGACTTTCAGAGTGGCGTGAACTCATTGCCAGCGTAAATCGTGCGCATCAATCAGATCAATGGTCCACCGTTATCGCACTGGCTTCACAGGCCAATGAAATCTATCCGGAATATGTCGGCAGCGGCAGTACTTACATTGCTCTGCACGATGCACAAGCAGCGTTGGGTCAAAACGATGCGGCCGTGCAGTCTCTTGAGACCTGGTTCGAGTATGGCGGTCACGCACCCGAAATGCTTCACCAACTAGCTCATCGCCTTCGAGATCAAGGCCGTACTGAAAAATCAATAGAAGTCTTAGAGTCGCTTAACTGGGTACACCCGAACAATATCGACTTGCACGAAAAACTGGGCAGCGATTATCTAGACGCAGGTAGAAATGAAGAGGCGCTTAGAGAATTTAAGGCGCTATTGGGTTTACAGCCACACGACAAATCAGTTGTCTACCTAAACATTGCCCGCGCCTATGACAACCTTGGCAACACTAAGCTTGCCAAAAGAAACGTATTACAAGCACTTGAACAGGCCCCGTTTTTTCGCGAGGCACAGGACCTATTAGTTGAACTTACGGGAGACTCATCTTGAGCGACAACCACACTGCAGACGCTAATGCTGCACGAGACGTAGAAGAATTTCGCTATGTCATGGATAACATCCGACACCAGGTCGGGCATGTCATTGTCGGTCAGGACGAAGTCGTCGAACAACTATTAATAACCCTGTTAGTCGGCGGTCACTGCCTGATCACCGGGATGCCAGGCACGGCAAAAACCCTGCTAGTGCGTACCCTCTCAGAATCATTGGGCCTCGACTTCAACCGAATTCAGTTTACGCCCGACTTAATGCCTACTGACATCACCGGCACCGATATCATCGACGATGACGAAAATGGTCGCCGCGCCTGGTCGTTTGTTCCCGGTCCTATTTTTACAAACGTTTTACTGGCAGATGAAATAAACCGAACGCCACCTAAAACACAAGCCGCGCTGCTTGAGGCCATGCAGGAAAATTCAGCCACAGTCCGTGGCACAATGCATCAACTGCCTAAACCGTTTTTCGTTTTGGCGACGCAAAACCCGCTTGAACTCGAAGGCACTTACCCGTTGCCTGAAGCACAGCTCGATCGGTTTCTTTTTAACTTGTTACTCGACTACCTTGATGCCGACAGCGAAATGGAAGTCGTTGCACGCTTTACGTCAGACAGACCTACCCCAAAGCCCACCCAATGCACAGATGCCGAGCAAATTCTTGCGTTTCAACGGTTGGTTCGGCAGGTTCCAGTATCAGAATCGGTAGCTCGCCACGCCGTGAACCTGGTTCGTGCCACCCGCCCTGTTTATAGCGATGCCCCCGATATCGTAAAGCGCTACGTGAAATTCGGTGCCAGTGTGCGAGCCACTTTGTTCTTGACCTTGTCTGCTAAAGCCCGCGCCTTAATGCAGGGTCGCTACCACGTCACCGTTGAAGACATGAATGCACTGGCCGCACCTGTGTTACGTCATCGTGTACTACTGAATTACTTCGCCGACTCTGATGGCGTCAGTATGGAAGACATCATTGACGAAACCATCAAAACTCTGGGTTAAACGGCAATTGTTATGAACACCACTCGCCAGACACAGCAACGCGAAAAAAAATCGCAACAAGCCGCGGTCAAGCTGTTGCAGCCTGAGTTACTGGCACAACTGGGGAATCTTGAACTGGTGGCAAAGGCTGTGGTGGAAGGTTTTTTCACCGGTATGCATCAGTCACCATTTTTTGGATTCAGTCAGGAGTTTGCTGAGTATAAAGCCTATAACGATGGCGATGATCCGCGCTTCATTGACTGGAATGTTTACGCTCGCACCGACCGTACTTACGTCAAGCGGTTCCTTGGCGAGACTAACACCGCGCTTAACCTGGTGCTAGACACCAGTGCGTCAATGGCGTTCCAGTCAGATTCTGTCAGCAAGCTGCAATACGGTAAATATATTTGCGCCGCACTGGCTTATCTGGCTCGCAAGCAACATGATGCATTGGGCGTTACCCTGTTTGACGATAAAATTCGTGAAGTTTTTCCGCCCGCCTCTCACCCCGATACGTTTTACCGGTTGTTGGCGCTCCTTGAACGCACAGAGCCTGCCGACGGTACCGCGATCAATGACAGCTTGAAACACCTGATCGGCACCATCCGCCGTCGCGGTATATTTGTGATGATCTCTGATTTTTACTGTGATCCCGAAGAACTCAACCGCCAATTGCAAGCATTGGTTAATCATGGCCACGAAGTCGTGCTATTCCATCTGCTTGACCGCAGTGAGCACGATCCGGCAAAGCACATGAAAAAAATGCGTTCACCCAGCACACTGAAAGATATGGAGTCGGGTGATCAGATCAAAGTATCGGCTGAGTTTATGCGAGACGTTTATCCTCAAAAAGTCGCAGACCATATCGACGCCCTCGATAAAACATCAATCAGAAGTGGCTTTACGTATGTTCCATGTAACACTTCAGCGCCATTAGACGATCTGCTGCA
Organism: Granulosicoccaceae bacterium; assembly: GCA_023301405.1. Classification (GTDB taxonomy): domain Bacteria; phylum Pseudomonadota; class Gammaproteobacteria; order Granulosicoccales; family Granulosicoccaceae. Next base: position 5,429 of record JALZUX010000346.1, read on the forward strand.
TCGATACCTGTTATTACGTCAGCAGAGGCGCTAGGCATGACTTTGAACTCCAACCGAACAAAGACCGACAACCGCCTTACTGATCTGTTGATCACAGACGGAGCCAAAACATGAGCTTGTTGACGCCACTGTTCCTGTTTGGACTATTAGCCGTAATCATACCGTGGTGGCTCCACCGCTTAAGCTCTAATAACCCGCCATTGCAGGATTTCGGCTCAAGCATGTTTCTGGAAAAATCAGAGACAATGTCCAGCAAGCAAACCAAAGTCCGTTACCGTAAACTGCTGAGCCTCAGAGTGTTAATGCTAGGCCTGTTGGCGCTGCTATTTGCTGAGCCAGTAATCAACGGCATTAAGCTTCCCGGAGTCAGTAGCAACAGACACTTATTAATTATTGACACATCATTGTCACAAAACCACACGACACGCTGGCAACGGTCACAGACCCTTGCACAAGACATCCTGAACGCGACTCCTGCTAACGAAGAAATATCAGTGATCTCCGCCGGCGCCAGGATAGAGCAATCAGCAGGTATCGACTCTGATGATTTATCGCTAGACGCAGCGCGAACACACCTGGCTGCACTTCAGCCGGGACTCGGGCGCTTGGACTACACGCGTATCGCCAGCGCCGTCAGCAGCCTGGTAAAAGAAAGCCGCCTGCCGGTCATTGTTCACTTTGTCAGTGACATGCAAAAATCAGCTATGCCGGAAAAATTCGCAAACCTTACTATCGACGGCATAAGTGAACTGAAGCTTTATTCAAGCGCTGAACTCACTGATAGCAATATTTCTGTGAGCGCTCAGGTTGACTACGCTGCCGATCGAACCGCTGATTTATCGGCGGTGATCAATAACTACAGCAGTGCTGATATCACCAGACAACTAAACATCAGCACCCAAAATAATGTACTCGATACCGTCACCGTTAACGTAGCGGCCGGCACAAGTAAAGTTCAACAATTCACCGGTCTGGACACCAGTGAAGCAAACGGAATATTAACTATTACTCTCAGCCCTAACGACGATCTACCCATCGACGACACCTGGACGCTTGCGGTGCCAGATGGCGAACGCTCTGAAATCTCAGTGGTGAATGGCACCACCACAAGCATCGCTAACAAGTACGTCACCGCTGCTGTCGAGTCCGATCCACGTTACCGAAATAGACAAGTAGCCGCCGATAATTTATCCGCTAGCGATGCAGGTGCGTTTGTCATCGTGCCTGATGCATCGGTACTTTCTGACAGAGCGGCCAGTCGACTGCGGCAATATATCAGTGACGGCGGCAGCGCACTGGTGATGGTAGGTAACACACCACACGGAACACAAATGCGTAGGCTACTTGGCATAACAGCAGCAACAACTGGTTTTTCCACCGACGCGCCAGCCACCGAGCTACAACCTCAAAGCGTAGCTAAAATTGACCCAACGCACCCGCTCGCCAATGGCCTGGCGAGCAACTGGCGTACGGTATCACTTCTACGCCACCTACCACTGAGCACTTCTGACACAGACCGACGGATCATAGATTTAGGTGATGGCTCACCACTATTGATTGAACGACCCCTGGGAGACGGAAAGGTTTTAGTGTTGGCAAGCGCACTTGACGTATCGTGGAACAGCTTGGCGATAGAACCTTTGTTTGTCGCTTTCATTATTCGATCCATCGAGTACTTATCAGGCGACACCACAACCAACCCTTACCGCTCTGTGGGCGACACCATCAGCTTACCACCCGGCACCCAAATACAAACCCCGCAAGGCGTGCCAATGCGTGCCATAGAACAACTGGCCAACAAGGGTTCAGTCGTTTTAGAAACACCTGGCGTCTACTCTATACAAAGCGCGTCTGGAAAAAAAACACTATCAGTCAATTCAGACCCGCTTGAGTCCAACATTACAACAATCAGTGATGATTCAAAAACAAAGTGGCTTAACCTCACAGCCGTCAAAGCAACTGAAACCACAGCTACCACTGACACAAAACAAAACACTAACAAGGGATTCTGGCGCTGGTTACTGCCGCTACTTGCCATTATAGTGCTGATCGAATCTCTGTTCAGCCACCGCCACTTATTGATTAAACGAGGCGCTTAACATGACCATAAATAAACGCGGCCGCGTTAATTACCAGCAGCGCTTTGATCAATACCTGAGTCAGTACCGCAGTCGCTCACGGTCAAAAAATGTCGCCGTCACCGTTGGCGCAGTAATCTTTGCTGCTGTAACAATTTCACTGTTTACTGCGGTGCTGGCAGATACTCTGGCGTACTCCAACTGGCTGTATTATCCCGCCAGAGCATTACTTCTCATTAGCTTCATCTGCTTGCTGGTTTACTTATTCTGGAACCCACGCAAGCACCTAAAAGCCAATGAAGGTGCATCACACATTGAAGCCTCTATACCTGCTTTTGAAGGACGCGCAGAAACCTATATTGACATGAAGCGGCGCAACATCAATTCACCGTTCGTCACATTACTTGCCAAAGATGCATCAAAACGTGCGGCCGGCACACCAGTTAAAACCTTATTTCCCACCTCGGAAATACTAGGCCCTATTGTGGCGGGCTCGGGTCTGTTAATGATGGCGGCGTGGTTATTCACTGCAATACCCGGTGAGTGGCGTGCAGGCATGCAGCACTTGTGGTTTGGCTGGTATCAGTCCGACATTCTACCGGACCGTTCAATTGCCATAACCCCCGGAGACACAAAAATCAGGTTGGGTGACAGCCTGGTGGTAAACGCGAATGCACAAGGCTTTGACACTGATCTAGCGCAGTTACACATAAAACGACTAACGGTAAATAGTGCACAGGAAACCGTTAGTAATGCCACGGATGACTGGCAAGTTGTCGAGATGAATCGACAGCCAGACGGCGGCTTTGACTTTACCTTGTATGGCGTTAGCGACCCACTTGAGTACTATGTGACTTCAGCCTTTACCAAAAGCGAACGCTACAACGTTGAAGTGGTCATTCCACCCAAGGTCGAGAACATTGAGCTCAGTTATCAATTCCCCGACTGGACAAACCGCGAGCCGGTGACTGTTGCCAAAGGCGATAACATTGCTGCTGTCGAAGGTACTCTGGTCAGCTTGTTAATAAAGACTGATAAACCGTTAACGCATGGTGAACTCATTTTAAATGAGAGCGCCAGCGATCTGCAGCTTTCATCAGAATTGCATTATGCAGGTAGCATTACAGTAGGTAACGAAAATGGCAAATACCAGATAGCTGAATTGCTTGGAGATGATCGGATCATGCTGACGGACGAATACACTATCACCGTCACCGATGATGTAGAACCGACCATATCCTTCACTAAACCCGGTGGAGACTTGAGTGCCACCGCCATTGAAGAAGTCACCATCGCAGCAAC
>JALZUX010000347.1 GCA_023301405.1 Granulosicoccaceae bacterium
CTCTGCAAAGCGTGCTGTATAGATACCCGCTGGTGACATTTACATCACCGTGTGCATCAGGCAACCGTAGTGGCGTGTATCTACGGTTGTCATGTTTAGCTGCACTGGGTTTGATTTAACCTTTGCAATGCATTAGTCCCAACGCAGTACTTGTTCATCCAGTGCGGAGCTTTGTTCTTTAAGTGCAAGTATGTGGTCATCCCAGTAACGATTATCGGCGAGCCAAGGGAACGCTTGTTGAAAAGCCGGTTCTTCACGCCGTTGATCAAGCCATGCCGCATAGTGAATTATCCGCAGTGTACGCAGTGCTTCTATTAGGCCCAGTTCCGTTGAGTCAAACTCTCTGAACATGGTGTAGCCGTCGAGTAGATCGGCCAGTCGCGCTTGCTGGTAAAGTCTGTCGCCTGATAGAAACAGCCATAGATCCTGAATTGCCGGCCCGGTGCGCGCGTCATCAAGATCAACAATATGTGGTGTTTCATCTCGCATCAAAATGTTGCCTGGATGAAAATCTCCGTGAAGGCGAATTTCCTGCGCGCCGGCGTAGTCTTCAAAGCGTGCTTCTACCTTGGCAAGTAAATCAGTAATAAGGCTCTCGTAGGCTCGTGATAACTCTGGCGGCAGCCGGTCATTGTCGAGCAGATAGTCGGCAGACGTATATCCCAATGTTTCGGTGTCAACGCGACTGCGGTGCGTGAAGTGTTTAGTTTCAGAAACCTTATGCAGTCGTCCGATAAACCGACCGATAATTTGCAGCTGTCCAGGGTTATCCAATTCTGGCGGCCGACCGCCGCGCACCGGGTACAAGGCAAACGAAAACCCACTGTGTTTGCGGAGCGTGTTGCCGTCATCGCCGGCTAGCGGGGCGACAACCGGAATCTCTGCTTCGTGCAGCTCCTGGGCAAAGCTATGCTCTTCGTTAATTTGTTCGTCAGTCCACCGATCGGGGCGGTAAAATTTTGCGATCAAGGGTTGGCTGTCGTCAATGCCTACTCGATAGACTCGATTCTCATAGCTGTTAAGCGCTAACAGCCGGCCATCGCACCTGAGTTCCGCCTGTGCTTCGATTGCATCAATAATCACGTCGGGCGACAACTGCGCAAACCCGTCAGTGGAGGGGATTGTTGTCGGGTCGTCTTCAGGTGTCAGGCGGTTCACTTGGGGGATTCTCGATTTGGTGTTGTCGCACCTGTCTGTCTGGTCCGGCGAACTGGGTGAACATGACACGATGGATAGCTTTGGTGGAATGCAGCATTTGCGCATGCAATTCAGCGAGAGGGGCTGCCGATGCAATTGTTAAATGTGCTAAACTTGCGCGAATTGTTAAAGATAAGCCCCGTTTTTCGGCGATAATCTCGAAAAGTGCAAATGCTCGATTTTTTGGGTGGGAGGGTCGAGGCTTGTCAATAGTGCATTTAGCTGGTTCGACCCCCGAATTGTGGCCGATTTAGCAACTGATGTCTATGTTTGGAGCGGCTTGATTCGCTTGCAGACAGAGCGCACCAACACGATACCGCAGCAGCGTGTTCAACAGATAAAAAAGGTTTACTCATACAAAGATGGATATCCGCAAAGTTAAAAAGCTGATCGAGCTACTGGAAGAATCCGGAATCTCTGAGATAGAAATCAAAGAAGGCGAAGAGTCTGTGCGCATTAGCCGCGCGATCAGCACGCCAATGATGGCGGCGCCGGCACCGGTTGCGCAAGTGGCGATGCCACAGGCGCCAGCAGCTTTGCCAATGGGCATGGCGGCTGAACCAGTGCCAGAGATCGAAGAAGGTACGGTTATTAATTCACCAATGGTTGGTACTTACTACGCTTCCCCTTCACCGGGGTCACCGGCGTTTGTATCTATCGGTCAATCGGTAAAGCCGGGAGATACTATCTGCATTGTTGAGGCGATGAAAATCCTCAATCAGATCGAATGCGAGATCACTGGAACCATTAAAAAAATGTTAGTCGAAGATGGGCAGCCTGTTGAGTTTGGGCAGCCCCTTATGGTTGTTGACGAATAAGCCCATGAAAAAGGTATTAATAGCTAACCGGGGCGAAATCGCTCTGCGTATCATGCGCTGCTGTCGCGATATGGGTATCGGAACAGTTGCGGTTTATTCAACGGCTGATCGGGATTTAAAGCATGTCAGGCTGGCTGACGAGGCGGTTTGTATCGGTCCGCCTCAGTCAAAAGACAGTTACTTAAACATACCGGCTTTAATTAGCGCAGCAGAAATCACCGACGCCGATGCAATACATCCAGGTTATGGTTTTTTGTCAGAAAATGCAGACTTCGCTGAGCGAGTAGAATCCAGTGGCTTTACTTTTATAGGCCCATCTCCCGGCGTTATCAGATTAATGGGTGATAAAGTCAGCGCGATTCAGGAAATGCGTGCGGCTGGCGTACCTTGTGTGCCTGGCTCGGACGGAGAGCTTGGTGATGACCCAAAGCGTAACCTCGAGATCGCCAATGAAATTGGCTACCCGATAATCATCAAGGCGGCGGGCGGCGGTGGCGGACGTGGCATGCGTGTGGTTCGTGGTGACGATGAGCTGATCGAATCAATCCAGTTAACCAAGACCGAAGCGGCAGGCGCTTTCAATAACGATATCGTTTATATGGAGAAGTTTCTTGAGAAGCCACGCCACGTAGAGTTTCAGGTGTTGGCAGACACTCATGGTGATGCGATCCATTTAGGTGAACGTGATTGCTCAATGCAGCGACGTCATCAAAAGGTAGTAGAAGAAGCGCCCGCTCCAGGTATCACCCCGGAGCAAAGAGCTTTCATGGGTGAGCGTTGTGTTGCTGCCTGTAAGCGCTTGGGCTATCGCGGTGCCGGTACGTTTGAATTCTTATATGAGAATGGCGAGTTCTTCTTTATCGAAATGAATACCCGTGTCCAGGTAGAGCATCCGGTAACAGAAATGATTACTGGAATAGATATCGTCAAAGAGCAATTGCGTATTGCCGCTGGTAATCCACTGACTTATAAACAGGAAAATGTAAAGATAAATGGTCACGCATTTGAATGTCGTATAAATGCAGAAGACCCCGTTACATTCATGCCAAGTCCAGGCCTTGTGGAGCAGTTTCACCCACCTGGTGGCCTCGGTGTAAGAGTTGATTCACACATATATAATGGTTATCGCGTGCCTCCGTATTATGATTCTATGGTTGGCAAACTCATTGTGCATGGTAATTCGCGTGAGTCAGCAGTGGCCAGAATGCGAGGTGCTTTGAGTGAAGTGTTCATTGTTGGAATCAAGACCAATATACCGTTACTGGTTTCGATTATGGACGATGATAACTTTGCCGAAGGTGGTACAGATATTCATTATCTGGAAAAGAAGCTGGGCATTGCATGAGTTGTTGTTGCCAGGCAGCTGAACGGTATATGCAGTGAGCGATAATTACTTGTTGTTGACGGTCACGGTTGATCGTGACCACGCTGAAAATGTGGAAGACACGCTGCTTGGGTTTGGCGCGTTGTCTTGCACCTTTGAAGACGCAACTGACACGCCAATTCATGAGCCAGACCCCGGTAAAACACCGCTGTGGAACGCAGTGGTGATCACCGGTATGTTTGCAGAGTCTGCCGACGGTGAGTTGTTAGCCGCTCTGTTGCAGAATGAAATCCCGGTCCTTAACCGGCATGACATCGTGCTTAAGGATCTCCAGGGGCGTGCCTGGGAGCGCGTTTGGATGGAAGACTTCAAGCCGATTGAAATAAATCCCAACTTATGGGTTGTGCCAACCTTTTGCGAACCGCCTAATAAGCATGCAGTAAATATCAGTATTGATCCGGGGTTGGCCTTTGGCTCTGGAACGCACCCGACCACGTTGCTGTGCTTGCAGTGGCTTGGCAAACTGGACCTAAGCAACCGAACCGTAGTTGATTACGGCTGTGGCTCTGGAATACTGGCGGTGGCGGCAGCAATGTTGGGTGCAAAACGGGTGTATGCCTATGATATTGATCCTCAGGCGTTGCTGGCCACTAAAGAAAATGCGCAGCGTAATCAGGTGACCGATCAAATAGAGGTGTGTGCCAAGGAAACAGATCTTTCTATCGGCGCCGATGTCATCGTAGCCAATATTCTATTAAGCCCACTGCTTGATCTGTCGGCTCGATTCTCTGATTTGCTCACTGAAAATGGCAAGCTAGGGATGTCGGGTGTTCTGACTGAGCAAGTGGCCACGCTTGCCGGCGCGTATGCCGCGCGGTTTCAGCACAGCGAAACAGAAATTCTAAATCAGTGGGTGCTCTACAGCGCCAGAAAGCAGGTGACTTTGCGATCATGAGTCAAGCAGGCGTAATCAATAAATGTGCGTTTGAAGTTTTTTGTTAGAATCTCTCGCACAATACCGAGGTGTTATCCGATGATCACACGTTGCAATCAATGTGGAACCAAATTCGAAATTAGTGCTGAGTTGGTGCAGTCTGAGGACCCATCGGTTCGATGTGGTGAGTGTCTGTCTGTATTTGATGCGCGCTTGCAGCTAGTGACTGCCGATTCAATCAGCAACTATACCGGCGTCTCTGCGGGCAGGTCGGCTGGCCGGCGCCATGCCAGGCAACCTGAAATCCAGGCATCTGTTGCGCAGGCTGAGCCGGAAGTTGCTCATGCAGGTGCCGCTGATCACTATGCCCATATTAGCGACGATGATCTTGAACACGCAGCTACTGTCGTTCTTGATCAAGCACCTTCCGACGATGATTCGCCTGACGCAGCGTATCGGCAGTCACTGCCCGATGATCGTATCAACGATGGTTTTTATTCCCCTGACTTAAGTGTTGAGGTTGCTGATGGCCAGCACTTTAATGATGCAGAATTAAATACTTCTAGTCGGGCCGATGACAAAATCGATCCGTCGATGAATCTAGATAGCCACTTTGACAATACAAACCTTGAGTTCGAACGAACGCTGGCGCTTGAAAATTACCCGTTGTCTGCCAAAGCTGAGGCGCTATCGCCAATAAACGACATGAATAGAGCGCCGGTCGATACTGTCAGCGAATTGCGGGATCAACAGTTTGATAGTGAACAGGGTACGCACAGCAACCCTTACAACGCGGACGATCAAGCACAACGAGAAGCGCATGAACTCTATTTGGGCAACAATTGGCATCCTGATTCAAGTCCGGCGCTGCATTCAGAAGCGGAGACCGCAGTAGAGCCTTTGGTCGTTCGTGATTATGCACTCGCTACAGACGGTGGGTCGACTGCTGCACCGGACGCCTTTGAGCCGCTGAACGAGACCGTAGATCCGGACCGTCATTTGTCACCGGAAGAACGTGCTCTTACGCAAAATAGTTTTTCTGAAAGTTCATTGCCTCATGATGACTTTTTCGCTGGGCATGATGAGGAGCCCGAGCAGAATCAAGACTCGGCTAGTGATTTGCGTAGCTACGTGAGTTCACGAGGTGTTGATATGGTGTCTGGTGGCGACACTGATCAGCACAAGAAAACCCGCCCGTCAGCGGCGATGCTAAAGCCTTTGCTTTTAATTAGCGTGCTTGCAGCTGGCGTTCTGTATTTTGCTCGTGACACTATTGCGACCATGAATCTGCCGGCGCCCGTGTTGAGTGCGTTTTGTGGTGTGGCTGGTTGCGAATTACCGTTGCAGAAAGATGTCGAGCAGCTAGAGCTTATTCGACACCAGATGTTCAGTCATAAATCACTGGACGACGTTCTGGTGTTTACCGTCGATGTGATAAACAGAGCTCCTTTTCCGCAGCCATATCCAGCGCTTGTCGTGACTATGGCCAACAGCGCTGGTGAGTCTGTTGCGTTTCGTAAATTTCAACCTGATGAATATCTGGAAGAAGATCCAACATTAACGCAACTGCCCGCTGGCAAACCGGTCAGAATAAAGTTTGAGATTGTTGATCCCGGGCCTGCGGCGATGTCTTCAGAGTTAAGCTTTGAATAGGTTTTTATTGGTTTGACAAAGCTACAGGTGACACTCACAAGATCTGGGTGTGTCGCTTGTAGTTTTGTCTCTATGTAGTATTAAGCTGTTTTGGTTTGTTAATCACGTTTATCATCATGCCTGTTGAGCGCGTGTTAGAAGCGTTAGTCTGCAGTAGTATATTTATGAAATTTTTTCAGGTAGTACGCTAAAGCCCCTGTTAAATTGTAACTTTATCGTGAGTGGCAAGAAGCCTGTGAATCCTGCTTGTGGCTCTGATAGAATATGGGCCCGCGTGTGGTTTTAATTAACATTCCCGGTGGTTAATAGAATCTTTAACCGTTGTTGCAGTGGCGTAACGCAATTGCAAAAAGTGAACAACTGTTTGCTTGAATTATTATTTGTGAGACCCGATGCATTTAGGCCGATTTACATTTGACAAACCCTTAGTGCTAGCACCAATGGCCGGTGTTACAGATCGGCCGTTTAGAATTCTGTGTAAAAGTCTAGGTGCTGACCTTGCTGTATCAGAAATGGTCACATCAAACTCTGCTCTATTTGCGTCACGAAAAACACAAACTCGAATGGATCATCGAGGTGAATCAGAGCCGCGTATTGTGCAAATAGCGGGCGGTGACGCTGATATGATGGCCGGTGCGGCGCGGCTTAATGAGTCTCTGGGTGCGCACGTGATCGATATCAACATGGGGTGTCCAGCCAAAAAAGTGTGTAACAAATTAGCTGGGTCAGCCCTTTTATCTGACGAGCCACTGGTGTATAAAATTTTGTCAGCTGTTGTTGAAAGTGTTGATATACCTGTCACCCTGAAAATAAGAACAGGCCCTGATCGAAACAACAAAAACGGAGTCACCATTGCTCGTATTGCACAAGAGTGTGGTATTGCAATGCTCTCGGTGCATGGTCGTACTCGCGCCGACAAATTCTTGGGGGAAGCAGAATATGACACCATTGCAGAAATTGTTCAGGCTATTGATATTCCGGTTCTCGCTAATGGCGACATCAACTCACCTGATGATGCGCGCCGGGTGTATGAAATGACTGGTGCTGCCGGTGTCATGATTGGCCGTGCCGCGCAGGGTAACCCGTGGATCTTTCGCGAGATAAAACATTACCTGAAAACCGGAAAAACCTTGGCGCCACCAGACGCGGTTGAAAAAGCACGGGTATTGAAATGGCACTTGAATAATCTGTATGAACTTTATGGTGAATTCAGTGGAGTGCGCATTGCTAGAAAACATATTGCGTGGTACTGCAAAGGGAAACCTCATGCGGCCGAGTTCAGGCAAAGCGTTTACCAACTGGAAACAGCCCGCGAACAACTTGAGCATATCGATATGTTTTTTAGTAGCGAAAGTTGGGATTCATCCAACACTGATCTGAGTATTGCTTCATGAGCGTCGCACAGTGCTCACCATTGCAAGAGCAAGTAGAAAAAGAGCTGGAGCAGTATTTCCGCACGCTTAACGGGCAGGCGCCCAGTGAGTTGTACGACTTAGTGATTGGCCAGATAGAAGAGCCTTTATTCAGAGTAGTGCTAAAGCAGTGCGATGGTAACCAAAGTCGTGCCGCCGCGTGTCTGGGTATTAATCGTGGAACGCTGCGAAAAAAATTATTGCAATACAATTTAGCCTGACTGATGCGCACTGCAAACAGGCTTGTTATGTGTTGGGCTTGATTGGAGTTTCTAAGTGCCGTAAAACGCTTGTTGATGCTTGCTTG
>JALZUX010000348.1 GCA_023301405.1 Granulosicoccaceae bacterium
CGTACGGGTTTTTAAGTACTTCAGCAAGCTCATGGATTATTGAATAATCTTTGTTTTCTGCGGCATCAATGGCTTGTTGTGCAACGTAGTTTCTAAGAATGTATTTGGGATTGGTGGCATTCATTAGTGTGTGCATTTTTTGAGTGTCGTGGTTTGCTACTCGTGCAGCCCAGTGTGTCAACCACGCAGTAAATTGCTCTTTGGTTTCATTGTCTATGCTGAGGGGTTGGTAGAAAGCAGCCAATATACTTTCAAATCTTTCTTCAGCGTTTGATTCTGTGGGGTTTATTGTGGCCAGTTTGCGGAAGAACATCGTGAAGTCTGTGCTGGTGGTTTTGAGCGTCGCCCAAAGTGTGCGCAGCAGTTCATCGTCACCTGATTGCTTATCAACGTCTGCTAAGCCGATCTTTGCGGCGCTGATGTTGTTCCACAGGTTGTTGTAAAGATCATCATAGGTGGCAAGAACATCTTTAAGTGGCTGTGTGTCATCATCAAACAGGGGCAGCACGGCATTGGCCAGACGGTATAAATTCCACTTGCCCATTTGTGGTTGGTTGCCGTAGCTGTATCTGCGCATTTGCTGATCAATGAAGTTGGGCGTCCATTGCGGGTCGTATTCTTCAAGCCATCCGTAGGGGCCGTAGTCGATGGTTTGCCCCAGAATAGACATGTTATCTGTGTTCATGACGGCGTGTACAAAGCCAACTCGTTGCCAGTGCGCCATGAGTGAAGCTGTGCGTTGCATAATTTCAGAGAACCACTGCTGATAGGTGTCGATGGTGGGTTGGCCGTTGGTGGGCCACAGGTGCGGGTAGTCCAGCTTAATGGTGTAATTAGCCAAGCCACGCAGTTGCTCAAGCTCGCGATGGGCGGCGTGTATTTCAAAACTTCCGAACCGGACAAATGAATGCGCCGCGCGACACAAGATAGCACCGGGCTCTGGTTGCACATTGCCGTTGTAGAAAATATCGCGGTCTATTTGGTCACCGGTCAGGCACAAGGTGAGTGATCGGGTGGTGGGAATACCCAGATGGTGCATGGCTTCAGAGCACAAATATTCACGTATCGAGGATCTCAGCACAGCGAATCCGTCTCCGTGGCGCGAATACGGTGTAGGGCCTGCGCCTTTCAGTTGAAGCGTCCAGTGCTGGTGTTGAGTGTCGGTGACTTCACCCAGCGCGATAGCGCGCCCGTCGCCCAGTTGGCCCGCCCAGCTACCGAACTGGTGGCCACCGTAACGCATTGCGTACAAAGTTGAGGAGTCCGGCGTTACGTTACCAGTGAACAGGCGTGCCGCCTGCACTGGGTGTGAATTGATGTTGAGGTCTAATAAAGAGGCCATCTCTGCTGAATGAGCGATCAGTGTTGGTGAGGATGCTGCCACGGGTTGCACTCTGGACCACAATGATTCTAAGACGTCATTTGGGTCGCCTGAACCTTCAGTGCTACCACGGTGTGCCGAGGTAAATTGTTGTTGTAGTTGAAGATTTAACGAGTGCTCGGCGGACTGCGGTGAGCTATTTGATGTGCTTGATTTCATGGCACTCATTATAACGGCAACGTGGTTGGCAATGCTGGCTCCTGTCAGGGCCTGATTTGAGCGCTTTCATATCAATATGCATCTGTTGTAACGGAAGTGCTACAAAAAAGGTTTCAATACTGTTACATTGCTAACTGGAAATTTTGGAGAGTGGATGTGCGTCAGTTGCCCATCAAATTGGTTGTATTAACAAGTACAGTGTTCATGGTTAGTCATTCGTTGAATTCGGCTGACCACAAACCCGCGCGCGAGGGGATCGTTGTCGATGCGTCTTCGCAGTTGCAAGGTCGTGAGATTGAGAAAGTACAATATGAAGCGGGTCGTGATCCCACATTAGAAAGTGTGGATGACGATGCGATAGTAAATAACAAAGACCCGCAAGCAGAAATTGCCACGATGGCGGGTGGGTCGTTAAATATCCCGGTAGGTGATGATGAATTCCCCAGAGACCAAGAGCAGGTGTGGGGAGAGATAAGTCAGGCAATCTCAGGCTTGAACGATATGGTGGGCGATGAGATGTTTCGTGATCTACGTCGAACTGAAGGGAATCGAATGGAAGTCAGAGTCGATGCGCATTTTTGGCAACGTGTTCGCTACGAGACGCGAGTCGATTTGAAAAATGACATCAGTAATATTTGGCACTTGTACGTACTTCAGTACGTCAATGACGACAGCTCATCGGTTTATTTTATTGATGATAAAACCAATAAAACTATCGATATATTTTCAAAGTATCGGTAGCACAACGTAGAGTGCTGCAAGCGGCAAACACACATAGGTTGTGTTTTTCGGTTGCAGCACATCGCTGGTAGTGATGCGTTAATCTGGTATTGGTTCCACAGGGTGGGCTGTAGTAACTTCTATTATACCGGCAGCTAAAATGAGCCCGGCTGCAACCCATTCTTTACCTGATAAAACTTCACCGGCTAACAGCGGGGCAGTGATACCCGCCACCAATACTTCTGACATCATCAAAATGCCGACCCGACCAGGTGATAGAACCTGGGCGGCGCGAATGCAGATAAATATTGTTGGTGGAATGATCAAAATATAAAAAAGTAGAATGCTAGGCATTGCAGCTATCCATGCGGAGGCTGGTGGAAGCGGGCCGGCTGCCTCGTTTGTGCCGAATAGTAAAAACACGCCACTGACTAGCATCGCGAAGAAGTATTGCACCGGCACGATATCGCTTGAGTCGATGTTCGGTTTTTTTTTAATTAGTACTGTGCCTGCACCCCACAACACGCCTGATAGTAATGCGGCGATATCTCCTAAACCGAAAGGCTGTGCAGCGCTTTGACCGCTATTAGACAGCATTAAGGCCAGCCCGCCAAAGCCCACGACCATAGCGATCCAGCGTCGGGGATTGTTTTTTTCATTAAGGAATACCAGCCCTAACAGGGTTGACCATACCGGGGTCATGTAAAAAAGCAGTACGGTGCGAAGAACGGAAGTATGTAGAAAGGCCGTGGCGTAACAGGCGAGAGCAGCACCGATGATGGCACCAATCATTACCAGCCCGCGCCAATGCTGAAGCAGTGAAGTACGGCGTATAAAGCACAGCGGTGACAGAAACAAAAATGGTGCGAGATAAATGGCCAGTGTGGCCCAAGCGGCTGGAATACCAGCGTCTTCAATCTTGCGTAACGGGTACCAATAAAACCCCCAGACTGCAGCGGCCGTAAAGGCAAGAATACTGTGCTTTATGTGAAGGTGGTTTGAGTCGGTGTTGTTCATCGGGCCAGTGTAACTTAGCTAGTCAGGCCGGTGCAGGC
>JALZUX010000349.1 GCA_023301405.1 Granulosicoccaceae bacterium
GGGCTAGCGCTTCGTTCATGGCACGGGTTAAGTCATTCATGCCATTTTCACGATTCTTGTCGTTCATGAGCCAGGCACCAAATAGAAGTTCAGTGGCAATTTTATCGGTAGAGCCATCACGCATTTTCCACTCAACTTTGTATTTTGGTCGCATGTCGCGCCAAACCAATAAGCCGACAATCAGGCTGAGTAAAGCGGGAATGTATACCAGAACAAAGCCGCGTGAATTATTATCCAGTAAATCAACAATTACCGTTATCAGCACTAGCAAAACGCCAACAACGATTAGTGCTTTACAAAAGCCGCGTATAAAATTTGTAGGCGTGTAGTACTCCTTGTTCACACTGATCATATGTTCGAACATGTATGTCTTCAACTTGCGATCATAAGGATCGATGTACGCAAGGCGGGTATCAGTGACAAGGACAGTTGGTCTCCGCAGTAATTCTATTTCACCTGGAAAGGCGTCGATTTTACTGCGTGCGGGCGCTTTAATTTTGGTTATAGCACGGCCTGTCTTCCAGCCCGCGCTGAGTTGGCTGGTTAACTTATTTATCAGCTCTTTATTGATATGCACTTAATTACTGCAACGGTAAACTTGGGTTGGTGGAAGGTTTTGCCAAACAGTTTTACTTTTCTGTATCGATTTGAAGTGCAAGGGCAGGCTGTTAATAAAATAGCGACCCCGGACTCTTGCGGTAGCGCCTAAGTAGACAATCGAAATAAATATTCCGCCGGGCTTTAATGACATGGCGATGGTGTCGAGCAGACGGTCTTGTTCAGCGCTTTCAAAAATAGTCCATGGCAGGCTCGATATAATCAAATCGCATGACGGTAGATTGTTTTTTTTCAGGTATTTTGGAAGCTGATCGGCAGCATCATGGTAGACGCGGACATCCGGACACCGCTGCTGGGTGGCGTCAGCAAAGGTTTTGTTCACCTCAAGTGCGAAAAACGAAGCATTATCCGCAAGATGATGTTGTATCTGTTCTGTGAAAGCGCCAGTGCCGGGCCCAAGTTCAACTACAGCTTGAGCGCTGGTAACGTCTGCCATTCGAATGACCCTTTCAACTAGATAGCGGGAAGATGGCGCTACTGCTCCTGTAGATGCTGGCTCCGAGATAGATTGCCTGGCGAAGCTCAGAAACTTGAACTTCTTGCCATAAGTGGCCGAAGTCTGCACCGAATGGGGCTGGTTGATGAGGGGTGGAAGCATTGATGTTGCCTTGTGGTTTACTGCCCAGTACAGCGTCCATAGAAATTGGTTGGAGCTGATAAGTCAGGGGTGGGCTGCCTGGTCCTTCTTTCTATGGTCTCGTACCCGGCAATTGTAACCATTATGCGACTTAAATAGCCTGCGGTGTTCCTTGTTGTGAATTCTTAACCTTCGAGAGCTTTTTCAATATCCATTTGGCCCGAAACGTCGAACGGTACCGGGGTAGCCCAGTTTTCGATTTTCACAGTGCCGGTCAAATCGTAGTTCATATTAAGGCTTTCCCCTTCAAGCAGTGTCTCGAGGGTAGTCATTAACCGGTCAATGCCTGCGGTTACGTCAAGCATCAACAATGCTTCACCGTTAGCGGGAATCACCGTGCTGTGGTGACTTTTACCGCTAGCTATATTGGTGTCGTTAAAGTGGGCAACGAAGTTGATCGAGTCAACAGGAAGTTGGAAGTTATTAGGGTTAATGACCCTTAAAGCAAAACGCAGCTGTTGGTGGCTCCAGCTGATGTTAAGAGGTACTACGCTGACGAGCTCGATCGTAGGTTTGAGCGGCTTGGTGATGATGGTTGAGCAAGCGCTTGAAGCAATCAGCATGAAAGCCAGGGAAAGTCGGGTAATGAGTTTATTGATCACCTTATTCTCGAAACTGTCTAGTGTGAAGTGTCCAATTTTGGTGCTTAGCCGTAAAGCGCTAGTCTGGCTGGCACTTTACATTTTGGAAACTGTAACACACTAGGGTGAGCTGGTTGCCAGCTCCTGTTGGCAGAATAGGCGCAAGGCGCATCAATGATTGTGCCTGAATGATTCAGAGTGAAGTGGCTCCGGGCCATTTGTGGCCCGGATTTTTGATGGATGACGGCGTGTGCTGTGAACGTAATGCTAGTTGAGCAGTTCGTGTAGTTCTTTCAATTCAACAGCTGCTTGCTGAAGTATTAGCTTTGGATTTTGCAGATCAATCCCGGATTGCTGTAACTTGCGTGGTAGCAGTAAGTTAACAACACTTGGAATAGATTTGTCTTCTTCTTCTGGAATTTCACTTTCGATGGTCAGAAGTGCCGCAGTAACTAAATCTGCATAGGTGATTTCACCTGAATGGTTGCGATAAAAATCTCGAGCGGATTCTGCAGCTTCAATAAAATTCTCGTTGAATCCCCAGGCGCTAAGCAGCCACATGCCAACGATTTCACGAAGGTTTCGAGAGGTGGCATGTAAAGATTCTGCGTCGCTGAAGTCTTCAGGGTGATTATTAGCGTGGCCCAGAATCATCAGTTCGCCAACGTCAGCCATTAGGCCGATCAAGTGAGCGCGTTCGTCAGACAGGTGCGGTAAAGACTTGGCAAAGACTTTACAGATCGCAGCAGTCAGTGTTGCGCGGCGTTGGTAGTTAGCCATCTGTTGTTCGATTGCAGGGTTGGCTGCTTGCCATTGTTGTTCTGCCGGTATTTTAACCCCAAGCTGATTTGCGCTTTCAACGCCTAGTCGGGTGATGGCTCCGCGCATGGTCTGTGTGGTTTCACCAGCACCTGCCAGTTTGTTTGCCTCGTGAAGAGTGTGTGAAGTGAGCGCCGGATCTGAAGCAAGAATGCGAGACAGCTCTGGAATTCCCATAGTGCCCTGACCCACCAGGCTGGCGATGCGTTGGCCAATATCAGCTTGACACGGCAGAGCGATAGTTTTTTGCTCAAACGCAGTGACGATGCTGTCAAATATCAGGTTGTCTTTTTCGCTAACTCGGGTGTCATGAACTTTGGTGGCTGTTTTTTGTTGCTCGTTGAGCAAAATATCAAAAAGCTCTCGGCCAAATCTGACCAGCTGGGCAGTTGTTTTGGTTTTTATGGCGTGCGACTGGCTGAATTCTTTCAGCACTGGCTGCAAGGCCCGATCCGTGCCCGAGCTAACGCCCTCAGTGGCATCTTTGTCCTTACTATTAACGACATCTACTTGGCCTTCCAGCAAGTAGGTAAACCACCGATGCTCTTTGTTTGCCGCAATGTCTGTCGAGCGGTTCATATTGATCACCGAAGCGGATTTGCAGATCGTCAAACGATTTGACTCGTTGAGTTCTGAGATCGGGTTCAGGCGGGCCGCCAGTGACAGGAGCTGGTTCATGTCACTGGCGTCGGTATCTGCTGCGGCTGAAGATTTGGAATCGAAATTGAACACGTGTGTACGCCCAATGTTGTTTTAAGACAGTGCTATACAAATTCCATCGGCGAACAACGGGGAATGTTTAACAACCGTGATGATAACGGTGTCATAGAACACAATGTGGGCCTACTTGGCCACGTTGTATCCTGTTAAATAGTGATCCATTTCACCTTCTAAGCGGTTCAGATGCCTAAAATCAGGCCTCGTGACCGCATACATTAGATATCCACATAAAGTTGGTGTCTACGCGGTTGCTAGGTTCAAGCGTTTCTGCGGAGCTGTTTGCGGGTACTGAATGCGATGTTTCCTTCTCTGTCTGCAAGCTCTGTGATGACGCTGGCACCAATCGCTTGATTCGATCAACGATTTGTTGCACCAATGCTTTGGCAGCAGATTCGCCTGCAGTCACCCAAAGTGTTCGGCGGCAGCCAATCATCATCAGCCATCATAGGCTCTGGTGCGTATTACTGTCGCTGGTCATCAGGGGCTGCCGTTTTAGTGGTAACGGGGTCGTCGTTGGTATCTTCATCGGCAAAGAAAGAGCTGACAAGTAATATGACGGCACCCACTGAAATAGCGGCGTCCGCGATGTTAAACGCAGGCCAGTAAAAACGATCGTAGTACCACTGAATAAAGTCGACCACATAGCCGTAAGCCACGCGATCGATCAGATTACCGATCGCGCCGCCCAGCACTAAGCTGAGTGCAAACCCCAGCCATTTTTCATGCGTTTTAAGTCTGGTAATCCACACAACCAGAACAATACTGATGACCACCGCAATAATGGTGAAAAACCATCGCTGCCAACCACCGGCATCGCTTAAAAAGCTAAATGCCGCACCATAGTTGTGCATTAAAGTGAAGTTAAAGGATGGCATGACCGGGTTTTGTTCATGGATGGTAAGCGTTGAGCTGGCCACCCACTTTGTAATCTGATCGATAATGATTATTAGTACGGCAATACCGAAATAGATTTTTTTCATATAAGTTCCAATGAATGTACTGGCGGATTACAGAAATTTTGCATTTTTTAGGTTAGGTAAATTGACGCGGTTCACCCGCACCATCCACGTTTACAACGCAACGTCCGCACAATTCCGGATGTGTATCGTTCGACCCGACATCATCGCGATGGTGCCAGCATCTGGTGCATTTTTCTTTCTCTGATGCTTTGGCCAGTATCCAGACTTCGCCATGTTCAAGCTCGGCTTTGCTGGCGGCGTCGGTTTTTTCACTGAGCGGCTTTACGGACGCATAAGAGGTAATCATGACGAAGCGCAACTCATCTTGTAACTTAGCCAGTAAAGTTTCTAGCTCATTGGCACAATACAGGGTGACTTCAGCATCGAGTGAAGAACCAATGTTGCCGCCTTCACGCAACTTTTCAAGTGCCTTCGATACGGCAATACGGATGCCGAGCAGCTGGTCCCACTCAGCTGCTGAATACAGTGCGTTGTCTGGCAGTGCCCGTAGTTGATCGTAGTAGGTTTCAGTGAACACTGTTTCACCGCGGTCACCAGGTAGCTGTAGCCAGATTTCTTCTGCCGTATAGCTTAGTACCGGTGCGATCCATCGAGTCATCGCTTCAGCAATATGGTACATGGCAGTTTGTGCTGAACGTCGTGCATGACTATCTGCTTGTGTGGTGTACTGTCGGTCTTTGACCACATCCAGGTAAAACCCACCGAGTTCCGTCGTACAGAAGTTATGCAGGCGCTGGTATACCGTATGGAACTGATAATTGTCGAAAGCATTCTGAATTTCGTTTTGCAATCCCAAGGTTCGATCAATTGCCCATTGATCCAATGCTAAGAGTTCATCGGTGTTGACAAGGTCGGTGGCTGGATCAAATCCATTCAGGTTGGCCAGTAGAAAGCGCATGGTGTTGCGAATACGCCGGTAAGAATCAGACATGCGATTTAGGATTTCATCAGAAACGCTCATTTCGCCACTGTAGTCTGCTGAACAAACCCACAAGCGGATGATATCAGCGCCAAGTGTCTTCATTATTTTTTGCGGGGCGATCACATTGCCGACAGACTTCGACATTTTGCGACCCTTTTGATCAACGGTAAATCCATGCGTCAGTACTTGCTTGTAAGGTGCAATGCCATGGATAGATACGCTGGTCAGTAATGATGAATGAAACCAACCGCGATGCTGGTCTGACCCTTCAAGGTACATATCAGCGGGGTATTTTTGGCCGCGCTTTTGTAAGACATGTGAATACGTTGTGCCTGAATCAAACCATACGTCTAAGACGTCTGTTGCTTTTTCGTACTGGTCTGCGTCATCACCAAGGAAGTCTTCGATGGAAAGATCAAACCATGCCTGTATGCCGCCTTTCTCTATGTGCTGTGCTGCTTGTTCCAGCAAGTTATCAGTATCTGGATGAAGCTCGCCACTTTCTTTGTGAACAAATAAAGTGATGGGTACGCCCCAGAATCGTTGTCTTGATATGCACCAGTCGGGTCTAGTGGCGATCATGCCATCAATTCTTTGTTCGCCCCAGCCTGGTACCCACCGTACTGTCTTAATGGCTGCCAACGCGTCTTTGCGAAGGTTTTCTTTTTCCATGCTGACGAACCACTGCGGTGTGGCTCGAAAAATTATTGGTGTCTTGGTTCTCCAGCAGTAGGGATAGCTGTGTTGAAAAGATTCACTGAGTACTAATTTGTTAGCCGAAGTTAGCTCTTCAAGGATATGTGGCTCTACTTTATACACGTGCTCACCGGCAAATTTTTCGACGTAGCTTTCATAGGTGCCGGTGGCACTGACACTATTTAGCAGACCAAGGTCGTATTTAATGCCGGTGTAAAAATCGTCGACACCGTGATCGGGTGCAGTATGAACGGCACCGGTACCAGCTTCTGTGGTGACATAGTCGCCCAGCACCAGCAGAGATGTTCGATCAAATAAAGGATGTTGTAGCGGTAGACGATCAAGAGCGGCACCGTGAAAGCGCGATATTTCTTTGTACTCAGTGCACTTGTATCTGGCCATGCAGGTGTCGATCAGATCAGCGGCAAGCACGATGGCTTCGTTACCTACACCTAGATCACATTCGACTGTTGCGTATTCAATTTCAGGGTGTACACACACTGCCAGGTTGCCCGGCAAAGTCCAGGGTGTAGTGGTCCAGATAACGACTGACAGGGGCAGTTCCTTTCGATCACTTTTACAAGCTGCGTGCAGTGCGTCGTTGTCCACAGCGCTGAAACGCACATCGACAGAAGTCGATTTTTTATCGTGATATTCGACTTCAGCTTCTGCAAGTGCCGACCGTGCACCAATACTCCAGTAAACCGGCTTGGTGCCCTTATAAACATGGCCCTTTTTAATCATTTCGCCAAGTGAGCGCACAATGCCTGCTTCGTTGGCAAATTCCATCGTTAGGTAAGGGTTGTCCCACTCGCCGAAAACACCCAGTCGTTTGAAGTCTTCACTTTGGCCCTCTATCTGTTGCTGTGCGTATTCACGGCAGCGAGCACGAAAGGTGGCCTCGTCGATATCTTCTCCGGGTTTACCTAGTTCGCCCTCGACTTTGTTTTCAATGGGCAGTCCATGGCAATCCCACCCCGGTATATAGGGTGAATCATAACCGTCAAGCTGTTTGCTTTTGACGATCATATCTTTAATGACCTTATTGACCGCATGGCCAATGTGAATGTCGCCGTTCGCATACGGAGGACCGTCGTGCAAAATAAATTGCTCTGCGCGATCTTTTGATGCTTCGCGAATTTTTTTATAAATATCTAATTGTGCCCAACGTTCGAGCATTTCGGGCTCGCGTTTAGCTAGGTTTCCGCGCATTGGGAAATCGGTTTTAGGCAGGTTGAGTGTGTGTTTGTAATTACTCACTTTGGAGTCTCTTGTATCTCTGGAGTGATAAAAATGGATTACATATGTTGATTATGAGCAAACCATTGTCGGGCGGATGTTTCATCGTTTGCAATGGCCAATTTCAGATCATCGAATGAGTCAAATTTTTTCTCGTCACGAATTCTGTGTAAAAACTCTACCCTAAGCCGTTTGCCGTACAGGTCTGCAGAATAATCGAGCAGGTGAACTTCAAGCGTTACACGAGTGCCATCGACGGTAGGTTTTGACCCCAGATTGGCTATCCCGGGTAGCGATGCTACCGGTGTAGTAACTGTTTTGTAGATTGGTTCATCAATGGTTACATTGACCGCAAAAACGCCTTTAAGTGGTAGTTTAGTACTTTGAAGAGTGATATTCGCCGTTGGAAAGCCAATCGTTCTCCCCAGTTGCGCACCGTATTCTACCAGCCCCTGTAAAGCATAGTGCCTGCCCAGCAAAGTTGCCGCAGTATCGAGATCTCCGCCTTGCAGTAATTTTCTGATTCGAGTGCTGGATATTCTCTCGTCTTTATAACAATGGGTTTCAGATTGTTGCAGCGTGAAGCCGTGTGTTTCGCTGGCGAGCTTGAGCATGTCAAAGTTGCCTTCGCGATTGTGTCCAAATCTGAAGTCATCACCAACCAGCAAGTGCTTAACCTGTAAACCACTGATCAGAACTTTCTGGATAAAATCTGATGCACTGGTGTTGGCTAGACGCCGGTCAAATGGCAATACCAGCAATTGTTGTACATTGTGCTGCGCAAGGGCACGGTATTTCTCACGGAGATTAGTGAGCCTAGTGGGGGCTCTCTCTGCCGGTGCGAAAAATTCTACCGGCAATGGCTCAAAGCTGATGACACAGGCAGGGCGACTCGACTGTTGTGCTTTCCTGCGCACTGCCTCAATGACCTGTTGATGGCCAATATGTACACCGTCAAAATTACCAATGGTTGCCGCACAACCCTGATGACGAGGGTGGATGTTGTGCAGGCCGCGAATTAATTCCAAAGCGGGTGTTCCGGTTTACGAGTTAAAAGTAGTGCTATTCGTTTTTGCTATCAGCAGATCCCGTGGACGAACCCCTGTGATAAGCAAAGCGCCAACATAAACAGCAATAGCAGCGGCGATTATACCGGCTAAAGTTGATGCACGTTGGCCCGCCTGCATAGCGAACCATTGATTCGACGCTGGCGATAATAATGAAATTGCGATTGCCATGCACAATGTGGCTAAGGTGGCGCTTCGGATTACCCGGAAAGTCTGCTGGCGAGGGGTGAATACATCTTCTCGTCGCAGCTGGCGAAACAACAGAAACGCCTGTTGGTTAGCAGACAGTGCGGTGGCCAGTGCTAGCCCGGCGTGCGGTGCCGGAATTGCCATCCAGACCATACCGCCGACCAGTATCACGTTATAAAACATGTTACTTATCATGGCGATAATTCCGATACGGACTGGGGTTTTGGTGTTTTGTCGGGCAAAAAAGCCAGGTGCCAGTATTTTAATAAGAATGAATCCCGGTAAGGCCAAAGAGTAGGCGCGTAGGCTCCAAGCAGACATTTGGACGTCTTGATCACTGAACTCGCCATAGCCGAATAAAGTCGACAGCATGGGGGCAGAGAGTAAAAACAAACCTGCTGTGCATGGCAGCGCAATGAATAACCCCAGCCTGACACCCCAATCTAAGGTGTCTTTGAATTCGTTTTGGTTCTGGTTTGCGTGAATAGAGGACAGTCGCGGAAGAATCACGGTGGCGATAGCGATGCCAAACAGGCCGAGTGGAAATTCAACCAGTCGGTCTGCGTAGTAGAGCCAACTAACGCTGCCTGCTACTAAAAATGACGCAATGATGGTGTCTAGCAACAAATTGATTTGTGCCACCGAAGAACCGACAATAGCGGGCACCATAAGCGTCAAGATTTTTTTGACACCGCTGTCTTGCCAGCCCCACTTGGGCAACACTAGAAGCCCAAGCTTATGAAGAGATGGGAGCTGAAACAGCAGTTGCACAAGGCCTGCTGCAAATACGCCCCAGGCCAGTGCCATAATTGGCACTGGAAAGAAGCGTGTGCCCCACAGCGCGGCAGTGATCAGGCATATATTTAGAAATACCGGGGTAAACGCCGGTACCGCAAAGCGTTGAAAAGAATTCAGTACGCCGCCCGAGTAGGCGACCAAAGATATAAAAAACAGATAGGGGAACGTGATTCGCAGCATAGTCGCCGTGAGTTCACGGCGTTCGTCATCGGCCTCGAAACCGGGTGCGAATACGCTCACCAGCGCCGGGGCGAATATTGACCCCAATACGCTGAGAATAATAAGTATCAGGCCTAGGGTGCCACTCACCCGCGCTGCCAGGCTCAGCAATTCCGCGCGACTTCGGGTCTCCTTGTATTCCGTGAACACTGGCACAAACGATTGGGCAAATGCACCTTCGGCAAACAGCCTGCGCAGAAAGTTGGGAATTTTAAACGCAACAAAAAACGCATCGGTGAGTGGCCCGGCGCCCAGCACAATCGCAAACACTTGATCCCGAACAAAACCAAGCACCCGTGATAGCAGAGTCATGGCGCTGACAATGCTGCCTGAGCGAATCAGTGACGCCGATGTTTTTTTGTGATTGCGCGTTGGTGGCGGGGAATTATTGGAATTATTCAACGTAATTACACAGTTGTGGCTGTTGTGGACACAAATTGTATAAAATACCTGCTAGCACAGTTGACAATGAATTACCCACAAACGATACTGTTCAGTTGTATTTTGCACATGTCATCCAGGAGACAGAGTTGGCAAACTCCCCCCAAGCGAAAAAACGTGCCCGTCAGGCGGAAAATCACCGTGTTCGTAACGCTGGAATGCGTTCGATGATGCGCACCCACGTGAAAAGAGTTGTGTACGCAATCGAAGCCGGTGATAAAACTGCCGCGCAAGATGCTTACAAAGCTGCAGTGCCTGTTCTCGACAGTATGGCGAGAAAAGGCCTGGTGCACAAAAACAAAGCGGCAAGACATAAAAGCCGTCTTAATGAGCAAATTCGCGCACTTTAAGTATTGTTGTTCCGCGATAGCATGGTTTACATTGAAACCATGACATCGCGGTTAATGATTTCTGGCTCGTAGATATACCCAAGCAGTTGCTCAATTTCACGGCTATGGTGTCCCAGAATTTGTTGTATTTCTTTTGAGCTGTAATTGACCAGCCCACGAGCGATCTCAGTGCCATCTGCGCTGATGCAAGAAACCAGCTGACCTCTATAGAAAATCCCTGTTGATGCGGTGATACCAATGGCTAGCAAACTGGCTGTGCCCGTTTCAAGTTTAGTTTGAGCCCCTTGATCCACTACCAGTGTTCCACGAACTTTGAGCTGATTTGCCAGCCATCGCTTGCGCGCGTCAAGTGTTAGAGTTCCCGAGGTCAGGTACGTCCCCACAGGCTCTCCAGAGAGTAGTCTCAGCAAGACGTCGGGTTCCCGCCCATTGGCGATAATGGTGTCGGTGCCAGCGCGCGAGGCGCGTTGCGCGGCCAGAATTTTAGTCGTCATACCTCCACTGCCGACGCTACTGCCGCTGGGCCCTGCCATTTTCAATAAGTTTTTGTCATCAGCCTTAGCTGTTGATATTAGGCGGGCATCGGTGTGGTGGCGTGGGTCCTTATCGAAAAGGCCCTGCTGGTCGGTTAAAATGATCAGTTTTTCGGCTTGTATCAGGTCAGCAACTAAGGCGGCTAGGTTATCGTTGTCGCCAAAGCGAATTTCATCGGTGGTGACGGTGTCATTTTCGTTAACGACTGGCAGTACCTGCAAATTTAACAGCGTGGCCAGTGTTGCACGGGCGTTTAAGTAGCGGGTGCGATCACTCAAATCTTCGTGAGTAAGTAGAATTTGAGCGGCGGAAATATTGTGCCGTTGAAGCTCCGATTCATAAGTCTGAACCAAGCCCATCTGACCTACTGCGGCGGCGGCCTGCAATTGGTGTATGTCAGTGGGTCTGCTGTCCCAATTGAGCCTGTGCATGCCTTCGGCAATTGATCCGGAAGACACCAACACTATTTCCAGCCCGTCTGTCATAAGCTGCGCAAACTGCGTACACCAGTGACGTATGTTGTCGAGGTTTAAGCCCGTATTGTCGGCAGTGATCAAGGCACTGCCGATTTTAATGACCCATCTTGTGGGTCGAGTATCGCCTGATGTCATGCCGGTGGGTTGTTGTCATCATCGGTTGGGCGGCTGTTCGGAATTGTTAAAACCGGGGCTTCTTCTTCGAAGGCTTCCGGGTTGTCTCGTGCCTCCTGTTCACGACGCTCAAGGTATTCCATGATATCGGTGCATAGCTGGCGGGTGCCTCTGCCGTCAACCGCCGACACGCTGTACCAAGGGTCTTGCCATTCAAGGGCACTTAGTGTCTCTTCGATCTTCTGTTGCCAGACGTCTTCTGGCATGAGATCCATTTTGTTGAAAACAACCCAGCGCGGTTTGTTCAGCAGGCCCGAGCCAAACTTTTCAAGTTCGTGCAATAATTTTACAGCACCTGATGCGGGATCGTGTTCATCAAACGGTGCGAGGTCAATCACATGCAGCAATAGGCCCGTGCGTGACAAGTGTCGCAGAAACCGAATGCCCAGTCCTTGCCCTTCGGCCGCACCTTCAATCAAGCCTGGAATGTCTGCCATGACGAAGCTTCGATGTGCTTCGATGCTGACAACGCCAAGATTGGGATGTAAGGTAGTGAACGGATAATCGGCGACCCGCGGCTTGGCTGCGGAAACTTTACGAATCAGCGAGGACTTGCCGGCGTTTGGATAGCCCAGAAGGCCAACGTCTGCCAGTAGCTTGAGTTCTAGCAGTAGGTCCCGGCGTTCACCGGGTGTGCCGTGAGTGGTTTTTCTAGGCGCCCGGTTGGTAGAGCTTTTGAAGCGTGCGTTGCCAAGACCGTGAACACCGCCGGTGGCTACCAGTATTTTTTCACCGTCGCTTTTGAGGTC
>JALZUX010000350.1 GCA_023301405.1 Granulosicoccaceae bacterium
TCTGCAGGATTATCGCTTAATGAAGAGACAGATCGGCTTTTAAGCGCTATGAAACTGCCACCGGCTTCGGTAAAGAGCCAACCGGCTACGCAGTTAAGCGTAGGGCAGCAGCAACGTGTTGCTGTTGCCCGGGCACTGATTGGTCAACCGCCGCTGGTAATCGCAGACGAGCCAACCTCTGCGCTTGACAGTGATACCCGCCGTGCATTTCTGGATCTGCTATTTGCCGAAGTTGCCGCGGCCGGTGCGACCCTGTTGTTTGTCAGTCACGATGCCTCTCTTGCTGATGCGTTTGACCGACGTATTGACTTGCGGGAAATCAACCACGCAACAGGCATCAACAATGAGCAGGCACTCGCATGATTAGCATCGCCTGGAAGAGTTTGCGCAACCGTTGGCCTACGGCATTGCTCGCCGTGCTGGCAATAGCAATGAGCGTTTCTTTGATACTGACGGTTGAAAAAATTCGTCGTGATGCCCGTAGTAGTTTTACGCAAACGGTGTCTGGCACTGATTTGATTATCGGTGCGCGTAGTGGGGCTGTGCAATTATTGTTGTATTCCGTGTTTCGGATAGGCAACGCAACCAATAACATTAGCTGGGAGAGCGTCGAGGAAATTCGCGAGCGGGCGGCCATTGATTGGGTAATACCGTTATCGCTAGGGGATTCGCATGCCGGCTTTCGGGTGCTTGGTACAAACCTGGATTACTTCAACCATTATCGCTTCGGTGAAAAACGGGACCTTCAACTCGCGTCGGGTGACTTGTTTGATGATGTGTTTGATGCCGTCATTGGCAGTGAGGTGGCCGCGACTCTTGGTTATAAAATCGGCGAGCAGATGGTAGTTGCTCACGGCACCGGCAGTGTCGCGCTAGTCGAGCATGAGAAACAACCGTTTAGGGTCAGTGGTATTTTACAATCAACCGGTACACCGGTTGATCGGGCTATACATGTAAGCTTGGAAGGCATAGAGGCGATGCATGTCGATTGGCAAAATGGCGCGAATGTGAAAGGTGAAGGTACCAGCGCCGACGCGGTTCGCGCCATGGACCTGAAGCCTCAGGCTGTGACCGCATTGCTGGTAGGCTTGAAATCAAGAGCTACCGTGTTCCGTGTGCAGCGTGCCATCAACACTTATAGAGCAGAACCACTATTGGCAATCCTGCCCGGAGTCGCCTTACAGGAACTGTGGAATTTGGTCAGTGTGGCGGAAAAGGCACTCCTGATCGTGTCTATTTGTGTGGTGGTGGCTGGGTTGGTTAATCTGATCTCTGTATTACTTGCCGGGCTGAATGAACGCCGTCGTGAAATGGCCGTATTGCGCTCGGCCGGGGCTCGCCCGGCGCATGTGTTTCAGCTGCTGTGTATCGAGTCAACGGTGTTAACGGTGTTAGGTATTATGGCGGGTTTGATGCTTCATTACCTGCTGATAGGGTTTGGTTCCCTGTATATGCAGGAGAAATTCGGCCTTACCATTGCTCTGTCACTACCCGGTCGAACTGAACTACTAATCCTGTTGTCTATAGCTGTAGCGGGGCTGCTCGCGGGCACGCTTCCGGCGGCGCAGGCGTATCGAAAATCATTGGCCGATGGCCTTTCGCAGCGGCTTTAAAATCAAATCAGTGGAGAAGGTATCTATGAAAAACCGACGATTAGTCATTAAGCTTGCAGCCGTGGGCGCAGGTGGGTTGTTGTTTGCATCGGGAGTCCGCTCTGAATTCTGGCCATTTTCGCGGGATGAAATCAGCGCGGGGGACACTGGCGACATCAACGAGATAAACTGGGACGACCTCATTCCTAATGACTTCGCGCCAGCAGCGAATCCGTTTGAATCAATGTCTCAAGCGGAAATCGACAAACTAATGGATGGCAGCGCTGAATCGAATGAGGAAATGGATAGACTGCGAGCGGCTTATTCCTATGCGCCTGTAGTGGAAGAACTGGATGGCAAACGCGTAAAGATTGCGGCCTATATCACGCCTTTAGAATATAACGAGCAGTCGTTAATGAGCGAGTTCCTGTTGGTTCCCTATGTTGGCGCCTGTATGCATGTACCACCACCACCTGCCAATCAGGTTGTTCATGCGAAATCGCTTGAAGCAGTTAAGTTTACCAGTATGTATGACCCGGTGTGGGCGGTCGGTACTATCCGGGCTGAAACAGTGACCAGTGAACTTGCAGAGTCAGGGTATAAGCTAGAAGTAGAGGAAGTACTGCCATACACAGTCGAATAGGTGATATGCCAGTCTAGGCGAGTGCAGGGTTGTTCATCACTGTGGGTGATGAAAATTCATCTAGCCTATGGGCGTGTTGTAAACGGTTGTCCGGCACCTGTTGAGTGCCGGTAAACCCGAGCAGTATAATCAAGCTTACCTTGAAGCTCGCTTAATTAAGGGTTGGTAGGTGGCCACAGGTTATTCGCCATAAATACAATGTGGCTGTCCTTAAGGTTGGTGTTGGTGGATTGTTGTCAGAGTTTCATTGCCTAATGCGCCTGTATGTTTTTGCTTTTTAATAGGTAAGGATACAGCACCTGTTTTGTTCAACAATGGCATAGCGTTTTACCGCTATTGTCGTAAGCGCTCTCGCTCGTTCTAAAATCTGATTTTGTATGGTATCGTTTTAAGGGTGACGGTATGTTGCAATAACGGAGGAAAAACGATGGCTGCTACCGCAGAGAATATGGTTAATGCCCAGATTGAGCAGTGGCTGGGTATTTTTGAACGGGCTTTAAGCGAGGGTAATATTGACGCTGTGGCGTCGATGTTTGATGAAGATTGCTACTGGCGTGACTTTCTTACCTTTACCTGGAATCTTGATACCTCAGAAGGGCAGGACAGTATCCGTGCCATGCTGGGCAGTACTCTCGATCACACTAAGCCTTCCAACTGGCAGCTTGAAGGTGATGCCAGTGCCGCCGACGGTGTCACCGAAGGGTGGGTCAGCTTCGAAACTGCCGTGGCTCGAGGCCGGGGGCATGTTCGGTTAAAAGGCGACAAATGCTGGACGCTGCTTACCACCATGCTTGAACTCAAAAATTATGAAGAGAAAAGCGACAAGCACGGTACTCGCGAACTTGGTGTAGAGCACGGTGCTTTTTCTGATCGTAAAAGCTGGCTCGAACGCAAGCAACAGGAAGAAGCAGAGTTAGGCTATGAACGCCAGCCGTATTGCCTGGTGATTGGTGGTGGCCAGGGTGGTATAGGGCTGGGCGCAAGGTTAAAGCGTCAGGGTGTACCGACCATAATTCTTGAAAAAAATGAACGCCCCGGTGACTCGTGGCGTAAGCGCTATAGATCGCTATGTTTACATGACCCGGTATGGTACGACCACTTACCTTACTTGCCTTTCCCTGATCACTGGCCGGTATTTTCCCCAAAGGATAAAATTGGTGATTGGCTGGAGATGTACACCAAAGTTATGGACCTGAACTACTGGACACAAAGCGAAGCGCTGAGTGCCAAGTATGATGAGAAAAAACAAGAGTGGGAAGTCGTTGTTGATCGTAATGGCGAGCAAGTTACTTTACGCCCCAAACAGTTGGTGCTGGCGACTGGCATGTCTGGAATACCGAATATGCCAGACATTCCAGGAGCTGATAAGTTTAAAGGCACACTAAGCCACTCCAGTAAGCACCGTAGTGGTGATGCGTGGAAAGGCAAAAAGTGTGTGGTTATCGGCTCAAATAACTCAGCTCATGATATCTGTGCAGACCTCTGGGAAAGCGGTGCTGATGTCACGATGTTGCAGCGGTCGTCAACACATATCGCAAAATCCAGTACCTTGATGGAACTTGCCCTAGGTGGCTTGTATTCAAAAGAGGCCGTAGATGCTGGTGTAACAACAGACACTGCTGATTTAATCTTTGCATCACTGCCCTATAAAATACTACATACGCTACAAAAGCCTGTTTATGATGAAATGGCCAAGCGTGATGCAGAAATGTACAAAGGGCTAGAGAAAGCTGGGTTTCTGCTTGATTTTGGCGAAGATGGGTCAGGGCTCTTTGTAAAGTATTTACGTCGCGGCTCAGGCTACTACATTGACGTAGGTGCATCGCAGTTAATAATAGACGGTAAAATAAAGCTCAAGAGCGGCGTTAATGTTACCGGTATTAATGATAACTCGATTAGTCTGGATGATGGATCTGAGCTACCGGCTGATCTGATTATTTGCGCCACTGGCTATGGGTCAATGAATGGTTGGGCGGCGAAGATAATATCTCAGGAAACAGCAGATAAAGTAGGCAAGTGTTGGGGACTTGGATCAGATACCACCAAGGACCCCGGGCCTTGGGAGGGCGAACTTCGAAACATGTGGAAGCCTACTCAACAGGAAGCATTGTGGTTTCATGGTGGCAATTTACATCAATCCCGTCACTACTCACTTTATCTTGCGCTGCAAATAAAGGCGCGAATGGAAAACATAAACACACCGGTTTATAAGCTAAAAGATGTTCATCACTTGTCCTGATGACACTGTGATACCACAGCAGTCAATTATGGCTGCTGTGTTTTTGGCTACAAATTACGTCATTTACTTGGTAACACAATAACGAGTTGCCGATAGTATCTCTACGTAGTCCGGAAGTGAATGCAAAATACTTTTTTAATTCAACAGCTCTATGAGTACGAACGTCCTGTTGATTTCACAGAGTATAAGAGCGGCATACGGTTTGTATTTAGCGCCTCACCTCAGAAACAAATACCCGGGCCTGAACCTGAGTCTTTCATTAGATCATATGGCGTGTGAGCAATGGGTTGTTGCGTTACGGGCAGTTGACGTGTCTGGTTCGTGATAAAGCGGTGCTTTAATACTGTTCCAATTTTCACGTATGCCACCATTTGCTGTACGATCTGCAGCATGGTGCGACAGGCAGTGTTGTCAGTCAAACCATAATCATTCACCCGAAAACTGGAGTTTATCTTGGCGCAATCA
>JALZUX010000351.1 GCA_023301405.1 Granulosicoccaceae bacterium
GGCTGATATTCACGCACGGTTAACCCTTCGGTCTGATAGGTTTGACCGTTCAAAGGCGTTTGCAAAGACTTTACTGTTTGTAGCGATTCTGAATTAACCACGGACACGCTCTCCTTCTTCGTCTACGAACACCGTACTAGACACGGTGGCCTCGATCACGTCGCCGTTCATCAAACATAAGGTCACTGTTTCGCCTTTCTTTTTCAGACCACCCTGTAGGACAGCAAGTGCTATCGATCGCCCGACGTTGGGACTCATGTAACTTGAAGTTACATGCCCCAGCGTACGCATGGGCGGTGCGTCTTTAACCTCGGCCACGATGTGTGCGCCTTCAGGCAAAACAACGGTCGGGTCTTTTGTCAGCAGACCAACCAATTGCGGACGACCTTCGCGGCGGGTATCAGTACGCATAAAAGATCGCTTGCCGAGAAAATCTTTTTTCGTTTTCGACACTATCCAGTCCATGTCCATATCTGAGGGAGTCACTGTGCCATCGGTATCCTGACCAACAATAATGAAGCCTTTTTCGGCTCGCAGCACATGCATGGCTTCGGTGCCATACACACATAAGTCAAACTGCTTACCTGCCTCTTGCAGTTTGTCCCACAGTTGACGCCCATAACGTGCCGGAACATTAATTTCATAAGCCAACTCACCAGTGAAACTTATACGGTATACACGTGCCGGTATGCCGGCAACGTTGCCTTCTCTCATGGTCATGAAAGGGAAGTCATCTCGCGATACAGCGATATCAGAAACAGCTTCCATCAGGGCGCGTGCATTAGGACCGTTTACTGCCGCGACTGCCCATTGCTCTGTCACGCTAGTGCAGTACACATTCATGTCAGGCCATTCTGTTTGCAGCCATTCTTCAAGCCAACCTATAACGCGGGCAGCACCGCCTGTGGTGGTCGTCATATGGAAATGATTCTCAGATAATCTGGTAGTGACTCCATCATCGAAAATCATCCCGTGTTCGTTAAGCATTAAGCCGTAACGACAAGACCCGACAGCCAGTTTTTTCCAGTTGTTGGTATAAATCATTTCTAGAAATTCTGCGGCATCTTCACCTTGAATGTCTATTTTTCCAA
The DNA here is from genome assembly GCA_023301405.1 of Granulosicoccaceae bacterium. Taxonomy (GTDB): domain Bacteria; phylum Pseudomonadota; class Gammaproteobacteria; order Granulosicoccales; family Granulosicoccaceae. The sequence goes on from JALZUX010000351.1 coordinate 1,092, forward strand.
GAGTCGATGCATCTAACATTCCCACGCTTTGACGAACCGCTAGTGTTTCGCGCTGTACCGCAGCATGCATGTCTTCGTCCCCACTCGGGAAATACCAGGGACGCTTCCAGTCACCCACGTCTTCAAATACAGCGCCATTTGCCACGTGGCTGGCATGCATCGCTGTTTTACGCTCCTGAATAAACAGATCACTTGATTCCTGCCCGCCAACTGTACCAAAGGTCAGCGGTGTAAATGGCGGACGGAATGTGGTGGTACCGACTTCCGGTATTTGTGCACCTCGAATCTCAGCCATGATTGCCAGCGCGTTCAGGTTTGATGTTTTGCCCTGATCAGTGGCCATGCCAGTAGTGGTGTAGCGTTTTAAATGTTCAACTGAAACAAACCCTTCGCGCGCGGCCAGATGGATATCAGCGGCGGTAACGTCATTTTGAAAGTCGTGAAAATGCTTTGCCGGCCCTTCACCTACCGGGTGAACCGTTGGCACCAACCACAGTGGCGCTATACTTCCCATGCCATCATCTTCAACGCTGGGTAGCGCTGGTTCAACAGCTGTGAAGCCAGCTTTCGATGCAGCAGCACTGCCGGCACTCGCACCCTCGGCAAGGCAGCTAGCGGTGTCAAAGCGTCCGTTGCAGGCACCCGCAGAAATATTCGGGTTAATTGCTTTGGCTTTAGCCGTGTCGGGTACAAAACCTTCGATGCTTTCGTCATAGCGAAGTTTGCCACCACTTTGGCTGCACATATGAACAGACGGTGTCCAACCGCCTGAATTGGCAACAATTGAGCAGTCGATCTCCCACGCTTGCCCTTCCAATGTTTTGGCATCAGCTGCAAGCGACATGATTCGAACAGCCACAACACCCTTCTTTCCTTGTACCGATGAAATAGCATGGCCTTTGAAATGACGAATATTGCGTGATTCCAATGCACTGGTGAGCGACGCTGAAACGTCGGTTCGGGTATCAACCACTGTGACGGTGGCACCATGACGGGTCGCATTAAGTGCGGTAGCGTAGGCGCTATCATTATTGGTGAACACCACGATATCTTTACCCGGCAACACCCCATAGCGATTGATGTAAGTATCTACCGCGTTGGCTAACATAATGCCAGGGCGATCGTTGTCAGCAAATACAAGTGGTCGTTCAATAGAGCCTGCTGCTATCACCACCTGCTTTGCACGGATTTTCCAAAAACGTTGGCGTGGTTTGCCACCGCCATTACCGGGACCTAGATGATCGGTTACTTTTTCAACCGCCGTTATATAGTTGTAGTCAAAGTAACCCACTGCGGTGGTTCTGGTCAGTAAGGTGACGTCAGGATTATTTTCAAGTGTGGTTATTGCCTGTTGCTTCCAAGCGTTGAACTCAGCCGATTTATCAACACCAATAGTGGCACCGCCAAATTCTGACTGTTCATCAACCAACATTACCCGCGCCCCTGAGCTTGCCGCAGTGAGTGCTGCAGCCAGACCAGCCGGGCCACCACCTACAATCAGCACTTCACAATTGGCATACATACCGTGGTATTTATCAGGATCGGGTTCTGTGGGGCTTACCCCCAGACCAGCGGCCTTGCGAATAAATTTTTCGTAGGTCAGCCACATTGATGCCGGCCACATAAAAGTTTTATAGTAAAAACCCGCTGGCAGAAAGCGCGCAACTGCAGAATTTACCGCGCCCACATCAAATTTAAGGCTTGGCCAACGGTTTTGCGAGCTGGCAGTGAGGCCATCGTATAACTCTATACAAGTAGCACGTGTATTGGGCTCAGTATAAGCACCATTTTCCAGTTGAATAAGCGCATTGGGTTCTTCAGAGCCTGCGGCAATCAAACCACGTGGCCGATGATATTTAAAACTTCTGCCTAACAACACAACGCCATTAGCAAG
>JALZUX010000352.1 GCA_023301405.1 Granulosicoccaceae bacterium
ACCCAGGCTTGCCAGTCATGGGCGGTGTCGAGTAAGCGCTCGACTTCGGCTTTGGCTTGAGCTCTTATCTGTTGTTGTGCCAGTGCATCACCCCGCCCGTCATAACAGCGTAATTGTGATGTAAGCGTTACCGGCAAACCCAATGAGTTCATGGACAACGCCGTCATGATACTTTGCGCTATCTCGCGGTCACCCGACGGTACCGGATGATCCGGTGATTTCAACGGCGCGTAGAAGGCAAGCTGTTTCACTTAGGTGACTGTCCAAGAACAATGGTCTACTGCGGGCGCGGTTTTTTGGCCAGCTATTACGATCAATCTCGTTAAAGAAGAACAACTATTCGCCTTCATTAGTAGAAATATCTGACTCAAAATCTCACCCCTCGCTACGTCCCTTGCTCTGGGACACCACTTAGGCTTCTGAGCACAAAGACCGTAGACGCTTATCCAGCACCTTAATGCCTGCATCCATGCCGAAGTCATCGACTAAGCGTTGATAAGCAGCTTCTGCCATAGCCGCACGTTTGGCCGGATTTTCTGCAAGTATAACCATTGCTGCAGCCAGTGCTTCGGCGCTGTCAACGGCCAGATAAGCATGCACTTTGTGCTGTAGAAATTCAGGTATCGCAGACACCGATGTAGCAATGATTGGCAGTTTTTGCGATGCCGCTTCCATTAAGACATTGGGCAGGCCATCGCGATCACCATCGGCAGCGATTCGACTGGGTAAGATAAAAATATCAGCATCGCGCATCGCCTGAACGACTTCGGGTTGCTCACGCTCGCCAAGCCAATTGATACGATCAGCTACTTTTGCAGCTACCGCTTGCTCACGCAGTGGTGTTTTAAGATCACCGCCGCCTACATGGGTAAGCGTCCAGTTGATGGTATCAGGTAACAGAGCCAACGCCGCTATCAGTCGGTCATAGCCTTTTTTCTCAACCAGTCTGCCCACCGACAACAACCGCAATTCTGTTTTTGCGTCACGGCTCACCCGTTCAGGCGGCGACGGAAAACGCGATAGATCAAGGCCATGGTAAACAAGATCGATGCGATCGTCTTTATCGCACAACGTCCGCAAATGACGCGCACCTATCGCCGTGCACGTTACTCCAAAGCTGGCACCGAAACGACCAGAGTCTAGCTTTTCACGTAGCTCCCAGTCAGGTGCTGTCCATATGTCTTTAGCATGGGCAGAGTAACTCCATGGTATACCGCGCATTATCGCCGCGTAACGCGCCACTGATGCAGGTGTATGCAGAAAGTGCGCATAGATTGCCTGAATTGAGTCAGGAAGTTCAGCGGCAAGCACACACGCTTGACCGAAACGCCGCACTCGGTTACGAGTAAAATCCCGACGTACATCAGACAGAAAAATTCGCCACGCATCTTTAAAACCGGGCAAGCGGCGGCAGGTACGCCAACAGCTTGCAACACGCCCCACTTCCTGATGAATATACTCAGGTAGATAGTGTATTTGAGCAACCACTTGCTCATGCAGCGGATGGCGTTTTTCATTAGCCGGATGGCGCAATGACCATATTTGAAACTGCTGCCCTTGGGCTTCCAGCGCGGCGAGCTCCTGAGCAACAAAAGTTTCAGACAAGCGCGGCCAGCACTTTACAACGATGGCAAGCGGAATTGTGTCTGTGGTCATGCTTGTTCGGATTCCTGCCCCTGAGCCAACAACACCCGGGTTCTTTCAACGATACATTCAAGCCCGTCCAGCAGACCGGTATAGCTACCTGCTGATGGTGGCGGCTGCATGGGCAAATTGCGGATCGCTTCAATCATGGCATCAACAGAGCTGCCGTCGAGTTTTGCATCGAACATCCGCACCAGACCCAGCTCCTGTGCTCTGGACGCACGGATGTACTGCTCAAGCCGTGGCACGATGCGCGGCACGATAACAGCGGGGATATCACAAGATAAAATTTCGCAGAAGGTATTGTAACCGCCCATCGCTATCACACCTTGCGCACCAGCCATCAGGCTTTCCATTCGCGAGTCAAAACCCACGTTCAATACACGACCATCCAGGTTTGCCACACGCCGCTCAAAGCCCGCCCGGGTATCTCCGGTTAAAAAAGGTCCGTAGACCAGCAACGCGACAGGACTTAGTGTGGGATCTTTCTCGTAGGCAAGCAATACTTGATCGACCATCGCTTTGCCATCTCCACCGCCACCGGGGGTCACCAGAATGTAGGGCGTTTCGGGCAACTCAGCGCGGGATTCTGCTTCACGGCGCAGATAGCCAGTCCAGATCATGCGCTGTTTAACGCTATCTGGCAGGGTGAGTCCTTCCGTCGGGTCGTAGACTGACTTCAGTCCATACACCCATACTTCATCGTAGTACTTTTCCATCGCCTGCGCAGCACCCTTTCGCTCCCATTCCTCGGCGAGCAGATCAGGGCTATCCAGCACATCACGCAAGCCCAAAATGAGTTTAGTATTAGTGCCGCTGTTGTGCAGCCATTCCAATGCCGGGCGCAATTCGCCACGAAAACCAGTGGGTTCTTTATCGACAACAATAATATCAGGCGCAAATAACTCAACCAGGGATTTTATCAGCCCGGCGCGGATAATAGTGGTTTCTTCGATATCAAAACTGAGCTTTTCAGAGACATAAGAACCGTCTGAGCGCTTAGTGAC
>JALZUX010000353.1 GCA_023301405.1 Granulosicoccaceae bacterium
TGTATTCAGGCCAATAGTCTGAGTTTCGTCTTCTTGCCATGTTAGTGCTTCATGTCTGTTTGTGCTTTGTCAAGATCCAGGCTAACCAGTTTGATCAATGCGTCGTCATCAAGTTCGGTTAAGTTGGTTTCGCCGCTGCTACCTTCCAGTAGTTCGGTGGCAAGTGAGGCTTTTTCCTGCAGCATCTTGTCTACTTTTTCTTCAATGGTACCTCTGCAAACAAACTTATGAACCATTACATTGCGCTTCTGACCAATTCGGTATGCACGATCAGTGGCCTGGTTTTCAACCGCCGGATTCCACCATCGGTCAAAGTGAATGACATGTGATGCCGCCGTTAGATTTAAGCCGGTGCCACCAGCCTTAAGAGACAATATAAAAAACGCTGCACTGTCATCGGTTTGGAAATCATTCACCAATTTCTGGCGTTTCTTTGCCGCCGTACCGCCATGCAGTATCAGGCAGTTACGGTTAAACCTTGCTTGTAAAAAATCTGCCAGTGGCTCACACATTTCGCGAAACTGGGTAAACACTAATACTTTTTCCTGTCTGGCGTGTATTTCATCGCAAAGCTCTGCCAGTCGCTGCATTTTACCGCTATCAGTCAATTGAAATTCGCCATCACCGGTTAACTGTGACGGGTGATTACAAATTTGCTTAAAGCGTGATAGCGAAGCCAACACCAAACCACGACGTTGAATACCATCGCTTGTGTCAAGTTTGCTGCGCAGTTCCTTGACCGCCTGTTGGTATTGGCCTGCCTGCTTCTTACTAAGGCCGCACCAGGCGGTTACTTCAACTTTGTCTGGAAGGTCACTAATAACCCGTTTGTCAGTCTTGAGGCGACGGAGTATGTAGGGCTGTACCAGCTTGCGTAATGGCGTGTACTTTTCAGTTTCGCGTTTCTCCAGGGCTTTTGCAAAGCTTGCAAACTGTTTGAAGTTACCCAACAGACCTTGATTAATAAAATCAAACAAAGACCATAAATCAGATAATCGGTTTTCCACCGGAGTGCCTGTTAGGGCGATACGTGCATGTGACTTAAGCCGCTTTACGCTTTTTGACTGACGTGTGCCAGCGTTCTTGATGGCTTGTGCCTCATCAAGTATGACGGTATGCCAAAGTTGTTGTTGCAGCCATTCATGCCTTGGTAGCATGCCGTAAGTGGTGAGTACCAAATCAGTTGTGTCGGGTAGCCCCTCGGTGCTCCATGAGTCAAGTGTGTCTTTATCAGTAACCGATTTGTGTAGGAAGCAACAACTCAGTGATGGTGCAAATGTATCGAGTTCAGCTTTCCAGTTGCCAAGAAGGGAAGTTGGTAGTACCAGAAGGCAGGGTGCCGCAGTGCGTTTTTTCTTGATCATTAATAGCAACGCAATCACTTGTATGGTTTTACCTAGACCCATGTCATCCGCAAGGCAAGCCCCCAGCCCAAGTTGGTTCAAATGCCATAGCCAGCGTACTCCGGTTTCTTGATAAGGGCGCAGTTGTGCGTTTAACTGTTTGCCTGGTAGTGCCGTTGCAAGTTGCGCCGGGTCACGCATGGTGCTTAGTGTTTTCGCAAGTGCCGGTGCTGCATCAATAAACCGCCACGGCTCACTGCCCATGTACTTATTGCCCGCCGCCAAGTCATGACTGGCACCAGCAAGCAGGCGCATGCCTTGCGCAAATGTCAGGCCTTCTTCGTCTGCCAACGTTTCGAGTGTTTGCATTTGCAGCATCGCCGCATCAAGTTTTTCACGATCTACTTCCACCCATTGGCCTTTCAGTGATACCAGACCGCTTTCTGATGACATCACTTGATGCCACTCTTTGGCCGTTAGCTTTTTGCCATTAAGCGCCACACTGACTTTAAAGCTAAGTAATTCATCAACACCAATGGAAGACTTCGACGCGGTACTTAATGTGGCCCCCACCTGTGGTCGCGGGCGTTTTGCCCACCAATCCGGTAAGCGGACAATTACCCCGCAGTTTTGCAGTAACGGTACTTCCTGTAAAAACAACCACGCCTGGTGTGCGCTCCAAGCCTGCGCCTGATAAATAGCCCGACTCTCGATTAGCTGTTCAATTAAAGGGCTGGACTGAGCCGCCAGTTGTATCGGCTCAAGTAATTCCTGCAGTTTCTTTTTTTGCAGCGTACCCGCGTAATGTTCAAGTGCCTTCGCTAGTGGTAGGTGCTTGTTGCGGCTGGCCGCCTCCTGCGGTTGCCAGGTGGCGATAAACGCGAACGGTAGATCTTCGTTATCGCGATTTTCAGCCAAATGAAAATACAGCGTACCGCCCACATGCCAGTCAGGTGCACGGGCATGCATGAACTGTTCAAACGTTTTGCCAGTGGAATTGATCTGTTGCAGCAACCAGTTATCTAGATCAAGCCATTTCTGTTGTAGCAGAGATGCCGTTAAGTACTCAGCGCCTTCCATAAGTGGTGCGCTATCGATTAGCTTTTTAGCTTGGCTATCGGTAAGTGGTTTGAGTGGATCGGTGTTGGCTGCCTGAGTATTGAGTAAGCACCGCTCACGCAGCCAGCGGCCGGTAAAGTTGTGCCAGAACAGGTAGGGCTCTGGGAGTTTTGAATCACTCTCTGCTACCAATGAAAAAAGCGCTGCCGGCTCTGGTTGCTTCTGAAGTTGCAACACGGCTTGAAAGGACTTCACCGCACCTGCAGCCAGTGGAGCAGCCAGGTGCGGGCGCAGAGTCAGCGCCCCTGATGGCAAGAGTGCAAGATGATGGTGCATATTGGTATGTTTCAGATGCTGGCTTTGTGGGTGATGGAGATTCTACAGGAGTGCAGGGTGATCTACATGGGTTTGATTGTATTTGCTGGGGTTGTTGTGTTGGATGTCGCCTTCAGCTGGACCTTGCTGGGGCTTTAGTATTAGATGGTGTCCCTGCGGGGCTGCTATGTTAGATGTCGCCTTCGGCTGGACCTTGCCGGGGGCTGTT
>JALZUX010000354.1 GCA_023301405.1 Granulosicoccaceae bacterium
TAACAATAACTCAACGTTAGTTTCGACTACTTCGATAAGTTAGCCTGCTAACATTCTAGAAATAGGACCGTTGTTTAGATTACTTAGGTATACACCTTCTTTATTATGCCCACCAAAACTTTCATCAGGTAGTGATAACCCCTGCGCGATAGTAGTTAATAAATCATTATTGGTGCTACCAGAGCAATCGTAATGAAAACCGCCGTTCAACTTTGTGTTTTTACCGGCGATCAATAAATAGGGGTAGTTATTCTTTTGATGGGTATTATTCGCCATGGCCGAGGTCCAGAAAATTACCGTGTTATCTAATACGGTATTGCCGTCGGTATCTATCATGACACTCATATTATCCAGCAGATTGGCGATGTGTTCGGCCTGAGAAATGCGGATTATTTCATGTGATTTATTCGCTGCGTCATTCACTATGTGAGAGATAGCGTGCATGTTTCTTCTCAGTAAGTCTCTAACTTCCGTATCTGAATGTTCTGCTGCACTATACAGGTCTTCATGGCTCAACTGATTAATGGTCTCTCCACCAATTGCATAGGTAAGACTGGAAGTGAGATCACAGGCAAACGCTTGCTGTATATTTCTAAAGATAAATGGCGAGTTATTTGTGAATTCACCCTTAATGCTTCCCGGAAATGTACTTACATCCCCCAAGGCTTCGCACACATTATTAGTACTTAATTGAATCTGCGTGGCCAAGTCATCAACGCTAGAATGGTAGGCGTCCAGTATAGTGGTGGCATTGGCATTGCTCAGTTGGCCACGCAGTTCCTGAACCTGTTTTTGTACCAGAGAAAAAACGTCTTGTTTAGTTGAATTTTGAAATTGAAGGTCAGCAATGCTAGTGTCGTCAGCAAATATTCTACTGGCTTGACTCCGAGCGCCAGGTATTGAACGTATTTGATTTCCCAATTCATCGTAGCAAAAGGTCGTTTTAGCCGGTTCTGAATAATCTGTGAAGAATAAATGCGGGAAGGCGCGCCCCAGGCCGTATTCGTTGTTCAGGTATTGCCCGACGCGCACGTCAAGTGAGGCGTGATTGATCTTGGCAGTTGAACCGCTGGTACCGACATTTCTTCGGCTGCCACATAGAGTATGGGTGGTCATATGATCGTGTTGTCGGGTATCGCTTGTTAGGGTCAAGCTATCCATATCAATGCCTGAGACAACCAACATGTTATCTTTATAAGCTTGCAATGGAGACAAAATAGACCCTAGATTTTCAACGGTTAACCGGTAGTCACCATTGGCGGTATTCACCCACGTATCATTTCGAGTTGCAACGGGCAATCCGTAAGAATCTATAATGGTTAACATACGCAAGGGTGGCTTGCCGCCCTGGGCGAATGCAGCTCCACCCGCTAACGAGGCAAATGGTGTAACCATTAATCCAGAGGCCAATTTAATAAATTGTCTACGTTGTCTAAGTTTGGTATTCATGATAGCCGAATCCTGATTATGTACTAAAAATTAGGGTGGAGTGACCTTGTGTAATTATAGATACAAGGTGATGAAGCTATCAGATGCGACAATGGTTCGCAGCAATGCTTTCATACTCGTGTCACCTGATCCGGCCCAATTTTCTTTAATGATGTTTAGTTCATGCGCATCCTTTCCTTGTTGATCAATGCTTCTACGCATTGAGTGGCGAAACCAAAGCTCAGTCATGCATGAAGACGCCTTTTCACTGGAAGCTAGGCTGCTGCCCAGATCGGCAACACCAGTGACTGATGCGTTGACGTCACCTATGTCAAATAAATCAAAACTCCCTCCAAAATCCTGAAAACCAGGGTTATAAAGTGAGGTCTCAGCGTCGAATCGTTGAAACGCCGCACCGTAGTTATCAAACACCCGGTGACAGGTAGCACATGGCTGTTGAGCATGTCCTTCAAACACCTCTAGTGGAGTTAGTTCGCCAGCATCGAGAGCACCGTCAGGTAAGTCTTCAGGAAGAGCTTCACACAGCAAACGCTCTACAACAAAGGCGCCACGAGTGATAAAGCTTGGGGTTGGAAAACTGGTGTGCGATGCGACAAAAGCCTGTAAACCTAAAACGCCTAATGGCTCGGTAGTTTCAATTCCACTAAGATGTTCGACGGTGACGGGCGCCTGATACAAATCGCTAAAGTTTCCTTCGTTGACAAACCAGTTTGATAAAAATGAATTCACTGCGTTCAAAGCTTCAGCATTTCCATCAGTGGTTACGATGCCTAACCAATTACTGGTTAGCGAAGTGAATTGAGCAATACCAATGTCGCTCTGCATCAGTCTGTCGGCATGTTGTAATCGAACAGCTGTATCTCCCAGTAATCCGGCAGCGGCAGCGTCCAATAATGCATCATCGGGCAACGAGCCCGCCAAAAATAGTGCCATACGGGTGGCGATTTCATGGTCAGTTAATCCTTTTGAATCGCCACTGCTATTCGCAGTGTTGGCAGAGCCATTCTCGATTACTAGCAAGAATTCTGGCGACAATATGACAAAATGTAGTATGGACTGCACATACTCTTTAAAATACTCAATGCTGAATTTCTCTATGCCTACCTGTTGAATGTTTGCGTCTAGAGCATTTAAAATTTCTGCAATATTAGCCACATCGTCGTCATTACTTGGCCGTCGATAGGCTTTAGTTATAAGGTTACTGGTAAATGCTGCAGTGCAGGCACCAAGCTGATTGGTAGGGTTATAGTTTTCTATTAGCGTTGAGCATTCTAGTGCAAGCCCCAATTCATCTCGTGAGGTTACATCTTTTAAAAAATCAGCGCCGGCAGCAAGTGCCATGGTCGAATACCCGGCTATGCTCTGATGTGAGAGTGTCTGTGTGGCAGAATCATTAGGCAAGCCTTTTACAAGCGATTCTGATACCAGTGATGTTTTTGCGGCGTTGATTTGAGCGGAATCACTGGGAAGACTGAGCAGTGTACGGACACTATTAACAAATTCATCATTGCTCAGTCGGGCTAGTGGCGTCTGTACATTTTCATCGGCTGGTGCTGACGTGGGTGCTGGTGTTGTTGGGTCGGGTGCTTCAGGAGATTCTGTTGGCTGGACTGGTGCTTCGGTGCTGAAGTCATTGATAATATAAGCAGCTGTTGTAACAGCACAGCTGTCGGTTCCACCAAGTCTGCAAGACTGTGGACTGGCCACGGGCATGAACTCATCGATGTAGGCCGCAAGTGCGTCGATGTTGCTGCAATCTGCTACCAGGCAATTGTCCTTATCAATCGGTCTGAAAATGTTGTCTCCACTGCTGCCGTGACACTCCGCACAGCTGCTTTCAAAGTTACTCCTTCCTGCAACCAAGGAGGGGGATGTCGAAG
>JALZUX010000355.1 GCA_023301405.1 Granulosicoccaceae bacterium
GGAGATTACAGCGCATGGAATTTGCTGATATTACTTGTCTTGTCATAGAGTCTCAGCAGTCTTTGCGGCAGAAGTTCTGCCAGCGGCCGTAGCTGTGATTCCAGCAACCAAGTGTACGACATTCATGCCGGTACGGTCTTGATCAAAGGGCAGCTAAAGCCTTACTGGGCTTATGGTTTTGCTTGTAGACATGTCATTTTTGGTAGCGGTAACAACTTGGCTTGCAGGCAAGCAACTGGAAGTTTTGAGTCTGACATTAGCGAAAGACTACCGTTTGGTAATCTCGACTGTGACACAGTATCGCCGGAAAGTGTGAACCAGTTCCCTTCTGAAAAACTCGTTGTTCATCAAGATTGCACTTCCTCAAAATGCGAAACATTTATTTATGCGGTTACAGTATTTTTCTATCATCATTGCATCGATGCCATTATTACTGGCTATACCATCGGAAGGTATCACACAGACAACAAACCAAAGCTGTGTGGTAAGCAGTAGCACACTGGATGGCGCGCGCTCGCTCTATGAGCAACAGTGCACAATGCCTCGTGCGGACTGTGATCTGATTGATGGTGTCTGGTACTGCGCAAACATTGAACTGAGCAGCACGTCGGTGCCAACAACTGGCTTGGTGTCGCAACCTGTGGCGGCGAGCACTTCATCCAGAGTTAATGGTGTGCCAGTGTGCAACAGCCTGTCATCTGACACAGATGGTGATGGCTATGGATGGGAAAACCAACGCACTTGCGTGACAGATCCCGGTAGTACGGCCGGGGGTGGCAGTAGCAATGCAATAGTGCCTGGTGATGCACCACCACCGGTGGCTGCTGTAACAAGCGGTTTTAGTGGTGGGCGACCAGTCTGTCTGACAGACGCCAGCGATGTAGGTAACAGCGGTTTTGGTTTTGAGAATAATCAAACCTGTGTGGTTACTGGGGCCACTGCAACGCGCGATCAACCGCTGCTTAATCAGCGTAGTTGTGTTCCGTGGTTTGAAATTCCATACGGAAACTATGTGTTGCAAAACAACACCTGGAACAGTGATGCGGTGTTCTCGAATAACTGGTCACAATGCATTACGTTGGGTGGAAGTGAGGGCAACTACATCGCTAAGTGGGACTACAACTGGTTGCCGCGTAACGGTGGCAATGAGTATGCGGTAAAATCTTACCCGCAGGTCTATTATGGCAGAAAAACTCCATACAATATTTCTGGCTCGGTAGCGCAAACCGGCTTGCCAGCCAGTGTCGACAATCTGCCCCGGTTTTGGGTTGACTACGAATATTCCGAAACGGGGCAAGTAGAACGCAATGTTGCTCTTGAGTCGTTTTTCCACACGAGCTGTGAAGCAGGGGACGACAACAAGCAATACGAAATGATGGTGTGGGTTGGTGTTCCGGGTATACGAACCCCAGGTGTGTATAACACCAGTGTTACGTTGAGTGGAAAAGAGTGGGATGTCTATACCAATCCACAGTTGGGTTGGGCCTATGTTGCTTTTGTAGCACAGGAGCCGAGTAATAGTGGCACGCTTGACTGGAGTGCGTTCGTAAACTGGTCACGCTTCCAGGGGCCTTCCTTTGGTGTTCCTGCGATGGCCAATGGTGTGTGTATGGGAGCCATTGAAATTGGTACTGAGACGTTTTGGGGGACTGGCACATTCACTTTGGATCGTTTTAACGTGCGTCGATAAAAGCCTGTCCGGGAGCTGACCTGCTGTGGCTCCCGGATGCGGTTTCCATTTACATAGACGCCCTCAGTGATAAGCACAATTTGCAAAGAGGGCGTTTATTTGAAAGTTAATTTATGAAACGAGGCTGGGAGCAGGGTAATCATTTGGGATGACCGACAATAATCTTATGGGTGACCATAAAGGCGCTCGCCAATTATAAGGCGGGCTAATAGTCTTTCACAGTACAAAGAGTGTGCTGTCGGTTCGTTCACCAAGTATTCAGCTGGGCTGGACTCTGCGGTTATCGATGTGTTGCTCGTTTTCTATGTATATAGGTTTCGTCATAACGGCGGGTGAGATGTTCGCCAGCTAGAATTTTTTCTGTTGCACCGCTGGGTGCTACATTGACATCGTATCGTGGGTTGAAAAATAGCGGTATTGATTGTCGCTCATTTGCACTGCCAACTACCCGGTGAGGGGTTGCTACAACTCGTCCGTTTGTCCACATCTCTAGCATTTCACCGAAATTAATAACAAACACTCCGGGCTCTTTGCAAACCGGCAACCATTGGTTTGATTTACTTAGTATTTCAAGCCCCGGTGTACCATCAGTGGCGAGAAAAGTCAGACAGCCATAGTCAGTGTGCGGGGCAATACCAAAATCCTGGTCGTTAGCACGGTTTGGTCTTGGTGGGTAATAGTTGCCCCTAAGCAATGCCATGGGCTTGTCGAATTTATCGTTGAAAAAATCTTCGGGTTCTCCGATAGATTTCGCTACAGCAGACAAAAGGGATAACGATACAACAATCGCGCGTTGGTAGTAGCTGGTAATTACGTGACGAAATTCGTTAGGTTCAACCGGCCAAAGATTGGGGGCATAATAGGAATGTTCACCAAGTGGGTCGTCGGCTGCCAGTTCTGGACCGCAATCGAATACTTGTTTGTAATCAGGGTTGGCGTTTGGATCAACCTGTTCTGCACCTGCATCACCCCAGCCTCGATTAGAGCCGGTTAACGCCATGTTCACTGCTGATTTATTTTTGCTGGCACTTAGAAAAAACTGTTTGTAAGTCGCTAGCAGTGTTTCGATATCATTAGCGGTTATGCCTGTGTCACTGACGGTAATAAAGCCAATATCATCGACAGCTTTGGAGACTTTTTCAAGTGTGGCGGTGTGATCTTTATGGCTAGTGTTTGTAAGTGCTATAAAGCTGATATTTGGTATTTCAAGTGAATTCATTAGACGTTACTTTGCATGTTTTATTGAAAGGGTCTTCTGTGATTAACATCTTGGAATGGACTAGCAAACGGCGCTTCAAAGATCAACTGTAACACCATGGCTTACAGGCTACAGAAAAATCTATGGAGTTCAAATATGTAAAGACGTTAACCCTTTAACTATGACCTGACTTATGGCAAAAAAGACAAGATATCCAAGGAATAGCCTTGAACACTACGCGGCGGCTGCCGTGCACACCTTATCACGTTTGTACCTAGGCAGGTACTACTCGCATCAGGCCTGTGCAAACAGCTTCCCGTAGCCCCTAACCGCGGTACTGACACCCACGCTCTGCAGGCAGTGCCACAGACTGGCCTGATTTGCTGT
>JALZUX010000356.1 GCA_023301405.1 Granulosicoccaceae bacterium
AAAAACGCTAAAACGATATCCTATCAAGCCCTAGAGCAAAGACTCTTACTTGACGGTGCAGCAGTTGCCACCTTAGTAGATACTGATTTATTTGATGATTCCCAGCGCGAACCTGCTCTGTCTGCGGGTCAGGGAGTCGGGGCCAAAGATGCAACTACTGCCTCTGATGACCATGCTGCACATGTGCTTGAGTTTAGTAGTCTGGGGCGGGTAGCTGAATCAGGAAACGAAGTTGTCTTCATTGATAAGTCGGTACCGAGCGTTGGTGAATTTTTAACAAGTATTAGTCCAACCGCTCACGTCTATTTTATTGATACCGAATCCGACGGTATTACTCAGGTTGCTAATGCGTTGCAAAACCATAGCGAAATAGATGCACTGCACATCATCTCACATGGAGAGCAGGGCTCATTAAACCTGGGTTCTGCAGTGCTTAACCAAGCTAGTATGCAAAATGAGTATCGTGCAGAGCTTGCATCTATAGGAGATGCGTTGTCTGAACATGGCGATGTTCTTATCTATGGCTGTGACTTCGCCGCAGGCGCTTCAGGTGTTACCGCCACTGAGCTGTTGTCCGATCTTACCGGCGCTGACGTAACGGCATCAGTTGACGATACCGGTGATTCCACAAAAGGTGGGGATTGGGAGCTTGAATATCAAACAGGTCAGGTAGAAAGCAGAGCAATACAAGCGACCGATTGGGCAGGTATTTTAGCGTCGCCATTGGCAGTTGATGATGGTTCGATTGATACGCCGATTGCGGTTACTGGTAAAAGCGTCGAGAACATTAACGTTCTTGTCAACGATTCAGATGCTGATGGTGATCCCCGTGTTGTGACGGCGATCGTGGATCTTCGCGATGGCGGCACCGTGCTGTCATTTTCGGGAGCCGGTTCGAGTGTGACACTCTCTTCCGGGACAGCTGTTGAGCTCCAGACTGACGGAACACTAAACGTTACTACAACGACGCTTGGCCTCGGGTTGGAGAGGTTTGACTATATCCTCTCGGCTGGTGGTGAAACTGATCAAGCGACTATCACACTTGACCGCACTCAGGGAAGCCTGGTGACGGTGCCGGCTAATGTTACGGGTCTGGAAGACAGTCTGATTGACATAGGCGGTATGATTGATGCGGATTTTTTCAATGGCGGGTTGCATCAAAACCTAATTGGCACCGCCGCCGCCTTCCGCGATGCGGCAGATGGAACTACGCCGATCAACTTTACGATTCCTGAAGGAGCCACTGCTGTTCGCTTGACAGGATTTGGAGGTAACGACAACGGGCCAGTTAATTCTTTTAGTGAGGACTATCAGAAAACAAATATTTCGATCGATCTGGTGGCCGGGACTTACTCCGGCAACACGGCGTTAGTCTTGTCAGGTGGCAGTATCAATACAGACGTGTATGCGTGGTCAGATGTCGCGATTGGAAGCGTGGCAGGCTCTGATCCAAACCTAGTGAATAACGCATTGGACGGCCTTAACTCGATTACCGTGTCCAGTACTTCACGCACGTTGTCCATTTCAGAAACTCAATCAGTTGTTGATCAGGCCTACCTCGTTGAATTCCTGACTGCTGATCAAACGTCAGCAAACCTTCTTGGATCAGCATCGCAATTCCTGCCGCGTGAAACCACCACTGTAGAATTAGCCGATCCCGGTAGTTCCAATTTTGCTGTGATTACTGCACAAGATGGTCGCGGAACCGGCAACTTTCGAAATGAAGAGAGAGGGTTTGCAAGGTTTGTTGTTGATGTCGACACAGAGTTGGCGAGCGGAACTGTGTTTGCGCAAACCGGAGACGGTAGCGCTGAAACGGCGTCCTATTCATTTACTGGCTATGATATTGCCTCGGGGGTGTCAGTACTCAACCCAGCCAGCAAGGCGGTTATCGTTGGAGACTCCAACCCTAACGCAAACATGCTTATCAACCTCCACGATTACACTATTGGCTACGTTGACGGAAATGTGATCGTTGAAAGATCCGCCGAAATCGCTACTGCTTTTAGTACCCTTGTATCTGCAGAATTTTACGAAAGAATCGATGCCAGTTCTGCGGCCGCGTCGCTGGGTGGTTCTGCAGACTTGCAACTGTGGGATCGGTTGAACGGCAACACATTCAGCCTGCCAATTCCTGCCGGAGTGCAAACTGGATCCTTTTCACTTTCAGCAGTCGGCCACGACGCTAAGTTTGATGACAACAACGAGAATAGCGGCTCAGCTGATGTTTTCATCGACTTGGCCAATGAAACCACCACCGGTTCGACAGCCTATGTACGGACATCCTCCCCTGACTTGCTTTCGTGGGTTGATCTGCCATTTGGAGAACGTGTTTCTGACAACATTGGTGACGAAGTAACGTCGAACCGTGCAGACGCTGGGGGTCTTATAGACGATTTAGCAGGGGGAATTGCATGGGATGTTACGACGGCCGCCGGTGGCGGCAAAACGTTGGAGGTGACCGTCGATCCAGGGAGTGGCTGGACCTATGATGTACTAATGCAAGTCAACTGGTTCGGTACACAGCAAGTTGCCATCACCGGTGATACCAGCAATGGCACGTTTAGCGTCGGGTCATTAGATCCGGTGTCAGGGGCGTGGGTGGTGGATCCGGTCGATTATCAGGCGCTTAAGTTTAATCCAGACACAAACCTTTCAGGGGATGGTACAACGCTGACCGTTGCCTACGGTGATAACAGTTTTACCTCAGTGCTCTCTATCGAAGAAGTGGCTGATGCTCCGACAGTGAGCACTACCAACCAGGAGGGACTGGCAGACCAATCGTTTGATGTCTCTGGGGCTGTCGTAGCTACGCTGGCAGATGTTGACGGCTCGGAGACATTGACAGCACTTGAGCTAAGCGACATTCCAGTCGGTCATATAATCTCTGACGGTAGAAACTCATTCACTGCCACTGTAGGCAGCCAGTTAGTTGATATCGTTGGTTGGAACTTAGCGGCGTTAACTTTCGAGGGCGAAGCGGGCGTATTCACGATCAACGTGCGTGCGGAATCCACTGATGATGACGGTTTCACATCCACGATCAGCACTGCGGAAACACACGACAGTTTCTCTGTCACGATTCTAACCGACACAGACGATGACCTCGTTGCAGATATTCATGACCTAGATGACGACAACGACGGAATTTTAGATACCGACGAAAGTGCCATCCTGAAGGACACCGACGCCGACGGGGTTTCTGACCACCTGGATCTGGATAGCGACAACGACGGCATCAGTGATTTGATTGAATCCGGTGCAGATCTTTCACTTATCAATATCGACAGCTTTGTAGCTTACGACGGTGCTGTCGACCCTGTAACCGGTATTCCGCTTAATGCTAACGGTGGCGTAGGAGTTATCCCTATCGACACAGATGGTGATGGGATCGACGACTTTCTAGACCTCGACAGCGACAACGATGGAATCCCCGACACGGTGGAAGCTCGCCTGACAACGGGCTACATAGCTCTACCGAATGGAACCGACACCGATGGCGACGGGATTGTTAGCACGTTCGATTCAAGCTTCGCACACGGTGGTGATTTTAACGCACCGGAAGACACCGATAGTGACGGTGTACCGAATTATCTGGATGGCGACAGTGACAATGATGGTGCTACCGATGCTGATGAAAGTGGCTTAATACTTTCCGGTGACGATCTTGATACCAATGGAATTGATGATGCTGTCAATGCCTCGTACGCTGACGCCGATGGAAATCTTAACGACCCAATCAACGATCTGCGCAATAGTGATACAGATGCATCAGACGTAGACTACCGAACCGTTAACGACAAAGACAATGATGGTGTGTCTGATGTTGTCGATCTTGATAGCGACAACGATGGTATTTTAGATGCTGTTGAATCACCGTCTGCCTACGGTGAAGTTACACCAGGTAGCGGCTCGGCGATTAGCGGAATCTTCGCAAACGATCGCGGCGTGGAAGCGACGTTTGAAATTGTTGGTAGTAACCCTGCTATTGCTATCGCCGAAGCCCCATCCGGCGTCACTGAAGGGTTGCAGGTTCGTTGGGATCAGGGCGCGTCTACGCAATACGATTTTGATTTGACGATTCAACAACCCTCCGGCGGCATTCTTGATTCGGTTCGCGTTGGTAGCAGAGCGCCGGGAAGCACCAACGGACTGTCCAACGGGACAAAATTCATCTCGTTCACCTGGCAGGGAGGCGGAACAGCGTTGCTTTCAGATCCGCTTAATGAAATCACAAGTCATCAAGATGGGGCAGTGATTTACTCTGGCGACCAACTGTTATTTGATTCAGGTCTACCACTGAGGGAGTCACGTTGGTCGATGGACATCAACGTTGCAGATGTTAGCGGCCCTGTAGTGATCAATTATGAATCAGAAGCACTCCGTAGCACCGCCCTTGTAAACGAAGGTTTTGCATTCACCCCGCTCATTCTTACTGACACCGATGGCGATGGTGTTGATGACGCTTTTGATCTAGACAGTGACAACGACGGTATCAGCGATCTATACGAAAGCGGTGATACCGTCGGAATTGTACTTGATACCAATGGTGACGGAACGCTTGCTCTTACTGAGGCGGCTGATAGAGACGGCGATGGTCTGATAGATGTCTTCGAAGATGGTGACCTGCTTGCTGATAGCGGCACGACTCCGCTAAGTAGTGACACCGATGGTACGCCGGATTATCTTGATCTGGATTCAGACGGTGATGGTATCGCAGACACCATCGAAGCCCGCCCGACAATCGCTTATGTCACTAACGATGGTGATGTAACCGACAACGATGCGGACAGCGATGGCGTCATTGACATCTTTGATGGCAACGATGCGACTACGGGGCAATTCGGTGCAACGCACACCAAGTTCAACAATCCTGTCGATACCGATGGCGATGGCACACCTGACTATCTGGATGATGACAGTGACGATGATGGCAAGCCAGACAGTGCCGAGTCAGGCCTTGGCGCTACCACCGATGCCACCTACCGGGATCCCGATGGCAGTGTATCGGCGACTAGCGCTGATCTTAGCAATGAAAACGGTGATCTGACTGAAATCGGTTTTCGAGAAGTCAATAATGCCCCGAATGCAATAGACAAAACGGACATTGGAGTTTTCGAAACACCTACAATAGTTGATCTGGTAGCCAATGACAGCGATCCTGACGGAGATCCCGTATCCATCACTGTGATCAATGGCGTGGCGCTAATCCCAGGTACAGCGCAAACTATTGTCGTACCAAACGCCATAGTAACGGTAGGCGCTGGCGGCACTATTACGGTGACTCCTGATGCTGGTTATTCAGGTGATATTGATGTGCCTTACACCATTGAAGATGCTGATGGTGCAACGGCTACAGCCACACATACAGTAGAAGTGCCTAACGCACCACCGGCAGTAGTTGATCCTAATCAAGCAGCGGGTACGCCTTCTATTAGTCTGCTAGATGCCGAACATATACTGGTGCCAGCGGTAGACGGAATACCGGTGAGCATTGATCTGGATGATTACCTGACAGATCCTAATAGCGATCCGCTGACTATCGCGCCGGTTGCATTACCAGCAGGCGCAAGCTTCAATCCGGTAAGTAAT
>JALZUX010000357.1 GCA_023301405.1 Granulosicoccaceae bacterium
AACCAATGATTGGGGTAGAAGTTCGCCAGCAACATGCGCTGCTACTAAGCACCAACAACACAGCCCACGGGCGCAACAGCTGCGGTCTGAATAGTTAGGTGCAAACTTTATCTCAAGTATGAACAAGCGCAAAGTTGCTGCAATTAACCCAACTGTTCATCAGCCTATGCACGCGTCGGTTTTGATGTCTTGATACCTTGCGCATGCGCCCACAAACTCAGATCACGACGTGACAAACAGGCTGCCATCAATTCCGGAAACTGGTCTGGCGTACAGGCAAACACCGGTATACCGAGTGCTGCAAATTTTGATGCGTTGGCCTTACTGTAATAGGGCTCACCCTCGTCACTCAATGCGAGTAACACTACAACCTGCACACCGCTGTCAACAATTCGTGCAGTCGCTTTTAACATCTCTGCAGGGCTACCACCTTCCTCAAGATCAGAGATCAACACCATTGTGGTATCGCCGGGCCTGGTAATATGGCCTCCGCAATAGTCAATTGCTTTTCTGATATCTGTGCCGCCGCCCAACTGCGCGCCGAATAACAGATCAACCGGATCATTTAACTGGTCGGTTAAATCAACCACTGCTGTATCAAACAATACAAAACGGGTGCTCAACGAAGGCATAGACGCCAGTACTGCACCGAATATAGACGAATAAATTATAGACGCCGCCATCGATCCACTCTGATCAATACACAGCACAACGTCCTTAAGCGAATTTCGCTTTCTACCGAAACCCACAAGTTGCTCCGGAATCACCGTTTTGTACTCCGCCTGGTAGTGACGCAGGTTTTTTAGTATTGTTCTGTGCCAGTCAATTTCCCGGTGTTTTGGTCGTAGATTCCGAACGTTTCTGGCAAGCGCACCAGTGACGGCAGTGCGTGTGGGCTGTTCTAACCTTCGCATCAGCTCATCAACCAGTTGCCTGACTACCTGGCGCGCGATTGCCCGTGTTTTTTCCGGTATCATTTTATTCAAAGACAGTATCGTTGAAACCAGATGCACATCGGGTTCTGCTGCGGCCATTATTTCAGGTTCAAGCAACAGCTCTGTCATGTTAAGTCTTTCGATAGCATCCTTTTGAATAACCTGCACAACTGGAGACGGAAAATACTTTCGAATATCACCTAACCATTTTGTGATTTTAGGACTTGATGCCCCCAGCCCACCCCGACCACTGCCGCCACTATCACCATAGAGTGCTTCAAGTGCTCCATCAATTTGTAGTTCGTCTGCAGTTAAATCATTCGATAAATCACTAGCGGCCTCACCCAATACCAGCCGCCAGCGCTTTTCCCGGTTTATATCCTGTAGCTCGCTACCTGACATGTTATTCCGCCTTTACATCAATTGGGGGTGGTAAATCGAACAGTTGCGTCACTGTCTGCAATGCCGGCAGTGCCCGCGCGACATCAACATCAGTGTTGGCCTTTACAGTCACCCCACCGCCAGGCAAAGCCAGGTTTTTTGACTGAACCACCTGCCCTATTTGGCTACGTTCAGGACTACTAAAAGCACCAAAGGTACGCCGAAGCACTGGCAGTACATGGATAAACCCATCAACAGATAGAGACCTTAGCCAATCATCCAGCAAAGAAAGCAGGGTAGTATCGTGCACCAGAACAGAACCAGCCCCCGCTAAAAACCCGTTAAGCCACATCGCCACATCAGATGGATCATTGCCCGCTGAAACAGAAAAACTAAAAAGGGTTAGCGTGTCTTGCTGCGAGATTTCATTGGTATCACACAGTAATCGTGTGGCACACCCTTTAGGTTCAGGACTGCTTGCAGAACTATTAGCAATGACCTTCAGGCACTGCTTGAACGCATCAAGCATGATGTCATTCTGCAGGGTGGTAAGTGCACCGCTGTACCCCCGAAGACACTGCACCAACAAAGCCGCCGCCTGATCCGCCAGACCTACCGTGGCCGCAGGCAAAGCACTATGTATTCTGGTGGATAGCTGAACCAGCAGCAAACCAAGGGCATCAGTATCAGTTTTACGAACATCACCATAGCGCACTATCTGCACAAGCTTTGGCACTGCACGCATCAATTCAGTTGCATCATTGGTTGAAGCCGCCGCCAGATCAAGCCGCCTGACCAATACTGGAGCAATGTCCGGTAAATCACTAAGTAACGCGTTATCAAGTCTTTCAGTAATATCGTAGACTGACGCATCTTCAATTGTTGAAAGTAACGCAGTACCAGACGCTGCAATCAGTGTATTGCCATATTTTGACGCGTCGACAATATCCAGTACACTCGAAGGGTTCCAGGTTAGCTGCCAGCTTTCTTTAAAGGTGCCTTTAGAACGCGAACGCGTTTTTTTCGCATAGCGTATATTCAAAATTAGCAACCGATGTAAAAATATACTGCGATTTCTACCGGAGTCTTCACGCAGATCTAACACCAACTCACGTGCCTCTGCGGTGGGCTTTAAACGTAAACGTTTTTGTATTGCTTCTATGTCTTTTTGCAATGGCAGGTTGGTGATGTCATCGGGTACCGCCCCTAGCTTTGCACCAATCAACAGTGGTTTCTTCAAAAGCGCTAACGGTACAGGATCACCGGCACAGAATACCGTTTGGATTGACTCTAAAGATTCATCCAGACCCGGCCGCGGCCTGCCCCTTAACCCCGCAAGCGACTGGGACAATCGAGTTGCTTCAATGATCGAGGCAGAAGAGCCTTCATAGTCCTGCTTGCGCAGTACACGAGCAGCCTTTGTCAGCCAGGTAGTGAACGGATGCTTATGCACTGACCAAAGGTGGTCATACCAACCCGGTGAACGAATACCAGCCCCATAGCCGCTGGCGGTACTGAGGCGCTCGTAGGTCCACGGTGTCCAAGTAGCGGCAATCTTCACTTTAGGTAGCCCCTTAAGAAGTGCATTGTCTTCACTGACCTTGGGCATTGTTGCCAGCGCCGGTGCATGCCACGCTCCGCACACTACGGCTATGTTTTTAAAAGACTCTTTCACAGCTTTACGGATATGACGCCGCATAAAAGCTTCGCGTTGCAGCGTTCTGAGCTTTTCTTCATGACCCAACTCGTTACGCAGTGCTGTAACCGCCATAAGAATAGCCTCGAAAAACGACGCTGAATCTTGTCTTTCCTCCATTTTATCGTTCCACCAGCGCTCACCATCTGAGTACCCGTCTGCATGGGCAAAATACTCGAAGGGATCACCCGTTAAAATACCGGTTTTATCAGGGCTATCGGAGCTATCGGAGCTATCGGATTGGGTCGATTCGGTATCAGCTTCGTCTTTGTTCTCAAGCGCGCTGGCCTTCGCCGCCTCACGATCCGCCTGATCCAACGCGATGTAGTGTGCCGCAGGTAAATCAAAACTTCGAACCGGGCAATCATTGTCAGCTGCCCACTGCAATGCCTGCCACTCGGGCGAAAAGCGTGCGAAAGGATAAAAAGAAGCATGTTGTGGCGCGTCTGGCTGATAAAGAAGGGCCGCCACCGGTGGCTTCATTTCCTGGTTTGCTGCATCGGGTATTAGTTGATCAAATTCAGCTGGCGCCTCCAGTAAAATAATATCTGGCGGATCATCATTCAGCGCTTTTAACAAACTGCGCGCGCATCCGGGACCATGGTGACGTATGCCATATATTTTTATACCCATACGGTGATCCGTCTGTTCAGAGTGGTTAATAGCCCACACATGGTTACGCCATTACCTTGTGTAAATCGGTTATTGTTTCCGAATAAACAACATCAGCTACATCACCAAAGGTAATTACATTTTTTGCATCAACGTCTGTCGGCTGTCCAACGTAATAGTCGTGAGTTTTTTCTGACTCTCCTTGCACAAACATCGCTTTACCCAAAGTAACTAACTGGGCCGGATCCTGACCAATGTAGCAATCTTCTACTAATAAAAAAACACTTACGCCACAACCAATATACACTTTGCAGTACGAACTTATAGAACCGCCACCTCCTCCCGAACCTCGCGCCCAACCGAGCTTCTCGATTCGGGAACGCAGTGTTCCGGATGGCATCCTGTGCTGATCGGTGAACGCTATAGACTTGCGATTGCCGTGAGAGTCAGTAAGTTGCTCTACCGGTCGATCCAACTGAGCAAACGGGGGTTTGATTTTCATCCGTTTCAGGTGTTCATGCCATTGCTGAATCAATTGCGGATTAAAATGCAAGGGATGCGCTATCACAACGTGGCTGTCTGCGGCTTCCATTTCCACCAGATCGCCAGCTGCGTTCGCTAATAAGCCGTTAGGGTATCGACGAAAAAACTGCCGCTGTTGCCCCGTCTCATCAAGTGTGACCCACACCAACCGGGATGCGTAGGACTGCAAAAACGGATTGACCTCGAACAATTCCTGCCATCGTTGTGTCGACCATGGCCTTTGTCGAACCATTGCCTGCTCAAGACGGTTGGTTTGTTGTTTTACCGTTGCCGTTATAAGTTTTTTAACCGCGGTCATCTCAACCTTGGCAGCATCTGGCAGTGATGCAGGTACCGTTTTCGTCTCGGAGTCAGTCACAGGGTTAAAATAGGTGATTTTGAAATCAGGTTGCAATACGGCTTTAATGTTGGTATCCGGTAAACTTCGTTGATAATCGGCATTGAACTCCAGAGTTGGCACGATGATATCTGCCAGCTCATCCATGGATACATTTTGATTAACCGCCGCCTGCTCAAGCGCTTTACGGCACGCTTTGCCAATATTCCTGAAGCGGCTACGATATCGATTGGCGAGCAGATCCAACAACACCAATGCATCATTACCTGGTGCCAGTGCCACCGCTTGAACAGCATATTCAGCAAGCTTGTGCCTTGCGTCCTCCCCCCACCCGTGGACCGGCTCAGTCAGTGCAGACAGGATTCGCCGATCACCAAGCAAACCGGCAAGCGTCATAGCCCACTTGTCTTTGACATCGCGTTTTGAATTCAGCCATTGCATCAACAGAGCAAGCGCAAAATCACCAGACTTTGCTTGATCAATTAATCCCAACAGCACCTGATTATCCGGGGCGACAGAAATGGTTTTATGTTTGGCTTGCAAATTTACAATATGGGCAATGACTTTTTCAGAGAGCACCGTACCATCGGTAGTAGTAAGCTCTGGTAATTCAGACAAACGCAACCAGTCAGCTGTTGATTTCGGTAAGTTGGCGGCTTTGGCTTTTTCAATGGCAGAAAGAACATCAGCCACCGATTGATCACCCAGTAATTCTTCAGCGCTAAGTACACAGCCTATCTTCTCAAGGCTCTCTGTCAGGTATCTTCTCACCTGTACACTCTGCTTTACCTTTAATGCAGCCAACAATAGAGCTTTTGATGCATCGTCCGCTATTAAAGTGAGCAGTTCTATTGCCCCAAGCCGCGCATCTTTTGATCCTTTAAGAAAAGATTCTGCTCTTGCCAGCTTCTTCTCAATGCTTGAATGGTTTAGACGTTCACTGGCAATGCTGCGCTCGCTCTTTAATTTACTCTGTAAGGAATTCCAAAGATCTTCCTCAAGAAGGTAAGGCTTTGAAATCTGTATTCTCTGCCGTATTTGCGGTTTTTGAACTGTATCGTCGGGACACTCCAGAAGCAGATTCAGCAACCATTGATCAATCTCACCATCTTTATTGTCTGTAAAGAGAGCACCCGACACCAGGGCATCACGCTTGCGTGTGATCAGTTTTTGCTTATCTCTGGTAGCGCGATCGCTTACCGCATTGGTGTTTACCATGGCTCCCGGCTCAATATAAAGATCTTTGTGCTCACAGTTTAAATACACCTCTTTACCAGCAGGACTCCAAAGATCAGCTGCAATCAAGCAGTATCTGCACTGGTCATAGGGTCTTATATTATCGAAGGCAGGGGTTGCAATAATCTGCTGCAATTTTTGCACTGACAATGATGGATCATATTTGGCAAGATAGCCCAAAACAGTATTCGACTCTTCACCGTGATAAGACATACATGTATCTAATGCATGTTTAAGGTAACGTTCTCCACGAAGTTGAGCCAACGTCACTACTGGCTCAGGAAGGTTATTCTTTTCACTGTACTTTAGGCATTCGTCATCAAACTCTTCTGTGCTACCTACGATATAACGCCAGTCAAGCGCATGGAAATACGAACCACTTTGTGTTTTTTCATCAATTGAAAGAAAAACCTTTAGAAAATCTCGCAATACCTGAGGCCTGTCGCGCGCAACAATACCAAGCAATGGCCCAACACTCCAACGTACCGAGTTGTACTCAAAAGCAGCAGTTTTGTAGCATTCCAGAAGTTTCAACATATCAGCATCAGATAAGCCAAGGATCACTTCCTCGAAAACATTTTTTGCCGTGATATCATTAGGTACCTTAAAACGCTGCTCCACCTCCAGCACGGGATCAGACACGTTAAAGCCGTGCCAGATAAATGGTTCGGGACCAGTACTGCTCGTATTAGTGACCCAGAATAATGCTATCTGGAAGTCCTCGACACCCTGATCACGTAAGCTTTGAATCAAGCTTGCCCCTACTTCATTCCCTGCACCTTTGTCTGCCATCTCTGCGCACTTTAGCGCAAACACTCCCGGATAGGTGTCAACAATAGTATGATCACCGTTTACAATTCTATAAGCAGCTGCCTCAAAAACAGCGCGTGACGCGGGGGTTGTTAGATTCTCAGCAACAGCGAAGGCAAACAACTTACGTGCGTCAAGGTAACGAAAATTGGTTGATATATTTTTAAGGTGCTGAGCCTCACCGGTCTGCATATAGTCATGAACGCTAACAAGCGTCACATCAGCACTACCATAAGAGAGCTGCCTATCAATATACTCTTGCGTGGTTACAGGCTTCATGACACCTCTTTCGTCACTATCATTGTTTTCAAATCACTGAGTGACTCCGAAAAAACCACCGCAGGGACCTCACCAAACGCAATCACTCGCGGGTCATCAGTGTTGTTTGGCTCATCATAGGTATAACTGCCAATCTTTACAGACTCAGCTTTGACAAACAATGCGCTACCCAACAACACAGGATCCGCCGGATCTTGTCCAATGTAGGTTTCTTCAACCATTAGCATGATTGTTATCAATGCACCTGGATAAGACTTGTAATAAGAAGTAATGCCGCCGCCATCCACAACCGATCCACGTACCCAGCCACACTTTTCTGCACGAGATCTAAAAGTACCACTGGCCATTCGGTGCCCGTCTGTAAATGAGATCTGTTTGCGGTTACTGTGCTTTTTATGCAGTCTTTCAACAGTACGATCAAGCTGGGGGAACGGCGGCTTTACTTTCAATCGGGTAAGATGTTCCTGCCAATGAGCAAGGCTTTGATCATCCAAATTAAGCGGATGCACCATGACTATTTGCCGGTCTGCTTTATCCAGTTCAATCATGTCACCTGCAGCATTTGCCAGCAATCCATTAGCGTAACGGCGAAAAAGCTTTGTTTGCTCTCCGTTCTCATCAAGAGTGGCCCACACCAGCCGAGACGCATAAGATTGTAGAAATGGGTTTACTTCAAACAATTCCTGCCAGCGCTTGGTCGACCAGGCACGCTGGCGAACCAGGTCCTGCTCCAACCGCGTAGTTTGGCCTTTTATGGTTTGCCGGATCAATGTTCTGACAGTCTTGATCTCTTCTTTGGCTTTTTCAGACAGACTTGCGGGCATTGTTTTAGTTTCTTTATCTGACTCAGGATTAAAGAAACTCAGCTTAAAATCAGGCTGTAACACCAACTGCACATCAGTATCCGGTAACACACGTCGATAGTCGACGTCAAAATCAAGTGTTGGTACGATCATATCTGCTAACTCATCGACCGATATATTTTGCGCAGCGGCTGCCTGTTCAAGTGCAGCTTTGCAGGCCGCACCGATATTTTTATATTTGCTGCGATACCTGCCTGCCAGTAAATCTAATAGCATTAATGATTCATCTACAGGCACTAGTGCTATTGCCTGTGCGGCGTATTCAGCCAGCTTATGTCTTGATACCTTTACCCACCCTTCGATAGGATCACTTAAGGCAGACAACACGCGACGATCTCCCAAAATACCCGCCAGAGTTATTACCCATTTATCTGCGGTATTACATTCAGTGCCTAACCACCGCTTCAGTAGGGCAACAGCAAAATCTGCTGATTTTTCACGATCTATCTGTTGCAGTACCGGCATGCTGTCCGGGGCCGGGTTTATCGTCTTATGCTTAGCCTGTGCAGCTATAAGATGACTGATCGCTTTTTCGCTTAAAGGTTTACCGGTCTTTGCATACAGCGCTGGCAAAGCACTTAAGTCAATCCATAAACTGGCCGCCTTTGGCAAAGGTTTTATTTTGGCTGATTCAATGGTCGCAAGAATATTCGGATCGGCTGCGTTTTCATCAATATCATCAAGGCTCGGGCCTTTACCGAGACTCTCTAAACTGGCTATGACAGATTTACTGACCTTTGCTGACAGTTTTTTCTTTGACATTCCTTGTAACACGGTAACTGCTTTGTCATTGCCCACAGCGGTAAGCAATTCAATAGCACCAAGTTGTGCGTCTGCTTTTCCGTCTGATAATTTTTCAGCCTTGTCAACGACGTTTTTAATGCTTTCATGCTTTAAGCCTGCGACACCCCAAGCACGCTCAGCCTTTTGCTTGTGTTTTAAAGACTCCCATAGTTGATCCTCTACAAGTAGTGGATCCAAAGCCAAAATCTGCTGGCGGATTTTTTCCTGATAATGACCTTTTCCTGCCGAAGATGTCCACAATCTTCTGATCCAATCAGAAAAGTTATCATTGCCGCTTTGAGACTCACTAAGACGAGTAAGAACCTTATGGGAAACTTCTACACCTCCCTGCATACAAGCCTCTTTTCCTCCAGCCTCCCAGTTACCAAACGCGCATACGTAATAGTCGTACCAACAATCATCAGGCATTGCGGTTTCCCGATAACAAGATGATACGTACACCAGGTGCTGCAGCATTAATTTTGGGTCCTTCTGCAACAGGTATGACATGATAAAACGGGCATCTGGCAATATTGTTGGACCGGCAGCTGTAGCAGCCACCTTAAGCGCTAAATCTGTATATTTACCCTGCCTTAATCCATCCAGGACTATAAGCGGATAGCAAAGCCCACGAGCGCTACAAAACTCAATACATTGCTCATCAAATGCATCAGTAGCGGCAATTATGTATGGCCAATCTACTGCATAGTCAGCAGCATCGGCTTTAACGGGAAAGCTTTCTATAAACTGACTAATAATTTGTGGCTTATCACGCGTTAACAGCGCCAGCAAGGGTGCCACCTTCCATCCTGAAGTGCCGCGCCCAACTTCAAGGCTCGAATACTGCTGAAGCAATTTCAACATATCTTTGTCAGTTAAACCAAGAATAATTTCTTCAAATACATTATTTGGTTTTACACTTGCAGGAGATACAAACAGAGGCCCGGGTTCAAAGATAAGCTCATCAGTGATTGGCCTGTGCGTCCAGTTAAAAATACGATGGCCTTTTTTGCCAAGCGTTGTCACCCAAAACAAAGCCAGTGAATAATTATCTACCCCTTTGCTACGCAAACTCTCAATGAATTGTTGAATAAGAGGATTATTATCTTTAAGCTCTGCCTCAACACATTGCATAGCAAATTGCCCTGTAAACTCATCGGCTACTGCTATATTGCGGTGACAAAGTCTATGCACTGCGATATCAAATACCGCCTTAGCTGCCGGTGTATCAGCCATATCCGCTACCGCCAGCTCAACCAGGCGGCGTATCTCATAATCACCTTGCGTAAGGTCAGCTTGCCAGTCGATCTGTTCTGGCTTACCGGAAAGCATGTAGCTTTTCACCTCATTCATCGCGTCACAAAAGTGGGAATGCTTGTTATCTAACAACTCCTGAGTTGTTTTCTCTTGTCTGAACATTTACCGCTTACCTCCCGTCCTGATCAAATGCGCATTACTCCGGCACCCGTATCTTTTTCGTGTACACCGTTACTGTATTTATATTTGCTCACTACATGCCCGGTACAAATCACTCCAGCCATCTCTTTCTTTAACGATGGTTTCCAAATACTCGCGAAACACCGTTGGATCCTGCGCTGGGTCTTTGACGATCGCACCCACCATTCCAGATGCCAGATCGTGTGCGTTCATGGTACCGTCTCCAAAATGTCCGGCGAGTGACAACCCATTGGTTACTACCGATATTGCTTCCGCCGTAGACAAGGTACCACTGGGTGATTTTACTTTAGCTTGTCCGTCTTCCGTCGCACCTGACCTGAGCTCTCTGAATATGGTAACCACCCGTCTAATCTCTTCAAGAGCGGGAGGTTCGGCTGGCAAGGCCAGCGCCTGGGACATTGACTCAACTCTTGATTGAACAATTTTAACTTCGGTAGCCAGTGTTTTTGGCAATGGCAAAACCACCGTATTGAATCGTCTTTGCAATGCCGAAGACAGCTCATTTACACCACGATCCCTTGAATTAGCAGTGGCAATAACATTAAACCCTGCCATTGCCTGAACTTCTTCGCTTAACTCGGGGATGGGTAGTATTTTTTCAGAGAGGATAGTAATCAGCGTATCCTGCACATCAGAGGCAATGCGGGTGAGCTCCTCTACCCGACACACCTTACCATCACGCATTGCATGCATCATTGGTGAAGGCACCAGCGCATCCATTGACGGGCCCTTTGCCAATAGCTGGGCGTAATTCCAGTTATACCGCAAGGCTTCTTCCCCTATGCCGGAAGTACCCTGAATTAACAGCGTTGAGTCACCAGTGACCGCCGCAGTGATATGCTCCGACACCCACGACTTTGCAGTGCCGGGCACCCCCAGCAGTAACAACGCACGATCTGTGGCCAGAGTAGCGACGGCAACTTCCATTAGACGTCGATCACCAATATATTTGGGGGTGATCTCGGTGCCATCTTCAAGCGTGGTACCTAACAGATAGTCGGTCACCGCCCAAGGCGAAAGCTTCCACTGAGGAGGACGGGGTTTATCATCGTGCCGGTCAAGAGCGTCGAGCTCTGAGGCATACATTGTCTCTGCATGGTCTCTTATAACTGTGGTCATGTCTCGTTGCTCACTGTTGACTCCTACTGACGTAATCCGAATAATCTACTGGTACTTTCGGGCATCACCCTGACGGCACTGTTGTATCAAAATGCTTTAAATAGCTCTGTCTGTACTCAAGCGTTCTGGTAAATTCTTCCGCGGCGGCGGTAAGTTCTTCAGCTTTACTAATTTTAACAAGCAAAGCAGGTATGGCATGACGGTCGCAACACGCAGCCAGCGCTACCGCATCAGGCCTGTTTAATCGATTTTTTCCAAACACCCAGTCAGTGGCTATTTTGTGCAATTTGGGGTGACGTTCAATACTCAAAGGCGGCACTAAGCTTCGAATTAACTCAAAGCACTGGCTCTCTGGAAGCTTTAACTGCTCCAGGATATCTGCAACGTCTTTGATATCAAGTGTTGATACGATGGCCGCTATCGCGCTTGCCTTGCCAGCGTCATCTTTATAGGCTGCCAGCCTTTTCAGCAGCTGCTTTGTCGCTTCAGAATCAGAGAAAGTCATCGCCGACTGCCGCCACGCTTCTAATACGGTCTCTGACCAGTCTGATTCAATGTCCAGCGCCAGCGGGTTATCGTGGCCAATCAACGCAGGCCAGTCTCGAAGCGGTATTACGCTAAGTATCTGCAACAGCCAAAAATCCCGTGGCCCTCTACCGGATGGTGGCTTCTCTCGAAGCCCGTCTGACGTCCAACCTGGATCAAACTCAGTGGGGGGCTGGCACTGCAATTGTTTTTTGCCAAGCAGGTTTTTGGGTACCGACAATAATGCCCCGGCACGTTCCAGGCTTCGCTTTCTGAAACCCGAGCTTTCAATTAACATTAGCGACCGAACCGCCTGCAAGCGAGTGCTTTGTCTTCTATCTGTGAGTGCGTACTTCTGCAACCATTCTTCATGAGCTGTGTGTGGCATGCGAGCAACTTGCCGGGTAAATGCCTCGCGTGATTCTGGTGAATCACCTGGCCACGATGCCGCAATAGATTCAGCCGCAAGCTCAGGATTGCTGCCCAGTTGCTGCTGCAGCCACTGAAGTCTTTCTGCCGGTGTTCCAGTTTTCCATAGCTCATCGCTTACTACGCTCACTGATGAAGCGCCCAGCCAACTCCACTTCCCCACCCGGCTTGCAAGCCAACGGCCACGCTCACCAACGATATCTGAAATCGCACAGCGCTGACCTATTTTTAACTCTCCTATGTCAAGCAGAGCTGGAAGTAACCGGGGTGTAGCGATCAACTTGCGCAACTGCACCTCATTGATCCACTCATGCGCAAGATTGCCATAGTTACCTTGCGCAAGATCAACAAACGCATTAGCCACCGCCGGGTTAACGTACGGCCTGGTCTCAGGGTCAGACACCGGAGGTGGATCGATGCTTAATGCAATGACACCCGCCTGCTGATAAATGTGCTCAATTGCTGCTGCCTGCAATAATGCTTGCGCAGGATCAGCACTTTCAGACAAAGCATGCCAGACCGGCTGCAAAGCATCGTGTGGTGCAACACCAAGATCAGAAGATCGATTAGTACCAAGCATTGCAGCTTTTAACAACACCGAACTTGTCATGCAAACTGATCCCGTAAGGCAAACCAGGACCCACTGTCATCTGCTGCATGCAAATGGCATTGATATCCATCCCATTCTCCAGCCACCAATGAGGGGTTACCTCCGCACACAGTACTGAGTATAAGCTGTTGGCTTCCCACAGCACGCCACGGCAGCGCAAGGCCTTTAGTGTCAACTAACACAGATTGATCACCAATTGTGGTTGGCTGAGCATTTAACAAAAACGGAAGCCTGGTTCGCCACGGATTGACAGCCAAGGATCCTGCCGCTCGATTTAACATGCCACTGACGGTTTCGGGTGCGGCGCTGCAAGGTAATTCCATGTTGGCAGAAACCGTTTCGTCAACTGGCAACGCGCGTTCAGGCCCCGCCCCCGGGTAGAATGCAAGCGCTGTGGTCACCGTACCACCGACAGGCCACAACGCCGCTGGTGCTGAACCTGCTGCACTAAAACTTAAAATCAAAGCCCATTGATTTGAGGTACGCCCAGTGACCCATGTTGAATAGACCGTTACCTGTGCAGGTTTAGCAACCGTTCTAAACGCCACAAACCAATCATCAGTGATCGGCTTGTTTTCGAGAACCGATTCTTTCGCGACCTGCCACCCAATGCGCTGATCTACTTCAGCTTGCTGAGCTTCGTTTAAGCGATTCTTGTTCGCGCAGCTATGCGTAAGCATGTACAAAGAGCCAATCTCATGCAGAAGTCGTGTATCGTCAACAGCCCGAAGATCGCCAACTCTGGCAACTGCAGCGGCTAAGCCGGGTGCCTGGCAATCAATTAACCTACGTGAAACATTGTCCCAGTGACTACGATTACGTAGATCCACCTGACCGAGCCCCTGACGGATCAAATCTAATAAAAAATCCTGCAGGAAACTGACCCCCTCTTCTACACGGGATTCACGCTTCTTTCTGGTTTTAGCAGCAGTGTCTTTGTTTTTAGGCTTAGCAGATGCTTTCTTTGCGGAGGCGGCTACCTTCTGACCCTGCTTCTCTTTGCGCCCATCGACCCACGCTTTTACCCAATCAGGTAAGCTGGACTCAGGCAAAACAGTAAGATCATCGGCCGCCAGAAACATTAGCCCTAACGCATGCTTGCATGGAAATTTACGACTCGGACAACTGCACTTGTAAGCAAACTCTACGGCATCAACCTGGGTGTAATATGGCTTACTACCGGAACCTTTCGCCAAGCCCCAAATCATCTGATCATTACGACCAAG
Organism: Granulosicoccaceae bacterium; assembly: GCA_023301405.1. GTDB lineage: Bacteria > Pseudomonadota > Gammaproteobacteria > Granulosicoccales > Granulosicoccaceae. Next base: position 13,843 of record JALZUX010000357.1, read on the forward strand.
ATCAGTCCACTTACTATTGACAGCCAGTGCCTTGCCAGCTTTGAACGATGCCGCATCCGGCGCTAGCGCCGTTACTTGATCACCTGAAATCATAGTTTTCGATACTAACATGTTAACTAACTTGAACGAACAGATTCATTAACTCAGTGCGATTACCGACGAGAGATCACACCGACAGCCACTTTCACTCTTATAGAATCTCTTACCTTAGCCAACCAACTGCCCGTAAGAATTGCAGTAACCGAACCGTCACTTCTCGCTATAAAAAGCAGCTTCCTTACACATTGATTGCCCAGAAGACCATATTCCACATTAACAGCAAGCGATTGATACGCAATACGATTAGGTCAGCTTTAACTCACATAATCAGTATTCGCGTGTGTTTTGGCGTCATCCACTAGACGTGATCATCAGATTTTTGCGACAATAAACCCTCCTGTGGTTAGTACACGCATTAGTAGGCTTGCCCTGCATCGTTATGCTATTAGCAGCAATGACTTAAGAGCAAGTCGCTGGTACCTGGACGTTGAATAAGCTGCTGTATCAGTACATGGCAAAATGTTGGCTAACAGAACAAAGACACATCGTGGATAAAAAAACAGATAGCGCATTACAGTACAGACATTATCTTGCGCCGAAATACTGGCCGATGTGGTTTTCGATGTGCTTACTACGTTTGTCTGTTTACCTGCCCACCTCTGTTACGACACAGCTCGGAACACTAATGGGCACAGTCATTTATCATGTAGCAACCTATCGGAGGGGCATATCTAAAATTAATATAAAGCAAGCTTTTCCAAACTACACCGAAACGGAAGTCAACACGTTAGTTAAAAAAAGCTTTCAAAGCATAGGAACATCTTTCTTTGATACAGCCTCAGCTTGGTTTGAAAAAAGGCATGTCTTAAAAGAACGCTGCCAAATAGAGGGAAAAGAGCATCTAGATGACGCATTGTCGAAAAACAAGCCCGTCATCCTGCTAACAGGACACATCAATCCACTTGAAATGGGTGGACGCTTAATCAGTTTTTATTGCGATAATATCAATGTTGTTTATAAAAAAGCCCGCAACCCGTTGTTTAACGCGTTTATGATAAAAAGCCGCTCAACTCATGCCAATGCAATCGTTGATAATAAAAATGTGCGTGGCATTATTCGCGGACTTAAGCAAGGAAAGACCACGTGGTTTGCGCCTGATCAGGATTTCAAGCGTCAAGACATCGTCTTTACGCCTTTTCTTGGTGGCATTGCCTCAACGTTAACTGCAACCGCTAAGCTGGCCAAAATAACTGACGCCACTGTGGTGCCTTTTTACCCGGTGCGGTTAGAAAATAATAAAGGCTTCAAGCTTATAGTATTGCCCGCACTGGAAGACTTCCCCACACTTGATACCCATGCAGACAGCGCTCGCGTAAACCAAATAATAGAACACATGGTTTACCAGCAGCCCCATCAATATCTATGGTCACATAAACGATTTAAAACACAACCTGACGGGCGAAAGATTTATCCGTAACAAAATGCTTGCCTATGCCGCGTTAACGTTTGCCCTTAGCCCGGTTATATTTGGTCATATTACCTGGTTATCTATAAAAAACAGGCAAAGTCGATATTTCTGGCAACGCCTTGGCTTTAAATACTCAGAACTGCCAAAAGAAAGCTTATGGTTTCATTGTGCATCTGTAGGTGAAGTCAATACCACATTGCCACTTTTAAAAAATATTTATAAAAAGAATAATCAGCTCACAATAATCATCACCACCAACACCATTACCGGCGCGCAAATAGTTGCACAACAACAATTAGATTTTTTATATCACTGCTACCTGCCTTTTGACTGGAAATTCTGTATTAATCGTTTTTTACGCATCGTTAGACCCAAGTCTATCTATATTGTGGAAACAGAAATTTGGCCAAATTTATTTTCCTGTTGCTTCAAAATGAACAAACCCGTCAGCCTGATAAACGCTCGATTGTCAAAAAAGACCACCACAGCAAATAGATGGATAAAATCACTACTTA
>JALZUX010000358.1 GCA_023301405.1 Granulosicoccaceae bacterium
ATTCTGCTCTGGCCGTCTCGAGATCACCTTCAAGAGAAACCGTGTTGGTTTTTGCTAATTCCAACTCACCACTCAGACCATCAGTTTTAACCAGTAATTCCGCTGACTCTGCTTCTGAAGCGTCAAAAGCACCTTGAAGCGACAATACCTGGCCCTTAGCTGCATCGGCTTCTGCACGAACACCATCAAGCTCAAGCTGCATTGCCGACTCTTGCTGAGCAACAATTTTTTGGCCTGCCATGTTGCCGCAATTTTTCATCCCGGCTAGCACCAGCCCGCCTAACAAGGCAAACGGCAACACGTAACGGAACAACCATGAGGTATCTGACTCTTCACTCATCGCTACCGCCTGACCACCGCTTGACGCATACTCTCCACCACCATACTGCTTCGCCGGCGGCGCGCTTTTCGGATTCCCCTCACCAAGGAACATTTGACCAATACCATCCGGGTTATCAAGGAACACGCCTTGTTCAATTTGTCGCTTTAGCACACCAAGCACACCGGGTGTAACGTAGCCCAATAGATCTTCAGCATCGCCGTGCGATAATTTGGCCGAAACCTTCACCCTTTCAATCATTTTATCTTTTTGTGCTACCCCAACCAGCCCTGCAAGCCTGTTATGTCCTTCGACAAACACTGTGCGGCTGTCGCGGTTTTCAAAAAGCTTGGCCGGGTTTTCTACGACCTCATCGTCACAATAACGCACTGCCTCATAGAGGACTTCACGCCCCTCGGCATCACTGGCGATGGAAGAAAAACCGTCGAGAACGGCCCCAATGGAATCATCGACACCAGAAGAAAGGGTGGCTGGCTGCCTGCTCAAAAGGCTTCCAAGGTGATCTTTGGCAGCACTGCCAAGCTGATCGCGAACTAAATTAAATACATTCATATTCATAACCGTTTATGGCGAAGAAAATCGCATTAGTCTCCATGTAAAGTCGCCCACCCAGTCTAAGCGTTTGCCTGTGCAAATAGCTGACGCAGAGGTAAACCGATGTAAAATCAAACATAAGATGCCGAAATTAGTACGATACTTCGACTTCAAAGCGTCTTCCAGCCGGGTAACACGCAGCTGGCTACTTGTCGCTAACCATCAGACTACCTACGCAAAATCAACGACCGAGCTGGCTGGACTAACGAACATCTAGCTTGGCGGTCAATTGTTGTACGCCGCCTAGCACCGGTGTTTCTTCTCGAGCTGCTTCACTCTGCAAAACAAAACGATAGCTTTGCAATTTAAGCAACAACGACTGCAGTGTTTCCGGCTCAACGTTTAGGTCAAGCTCTTGATCATCCAGCAGCGCAAATTGCTCCCCCGCACCATAAGACTGACACTCAGGCAATGCTCTAAACTGATAACGATGCGCTGCTACAGCCATCCAGTCAGCCAACGCCACTAACGTTTTACTTCGTTTGGCAGGACCGTCATGCATTAAAACCACCGAGCCATCACGACTGCGGTCAAGGGTTTCGAATATTTCTAAAGAAAACACAGAAGGCTGCCAGTCGCGGGTATCAAGTGACCACGCAACCGGCGTCATACCAAGCTCTGCTGATATCGAATTTACCCGATTGTCAGTAGCGCCGAAGGGAGGTCGGAAACAAGTTAACGGAGGACCACCGGCTCTTGATATTTCATCACCGGCAGCTTTCAGCTCTTTGACAACTTCTTCAGAACTAGTGTTTCTCAGATTGACATGACTGTAAGTATGGTTGCCAATTGCATGGCCTCCGTACATGATTTCGGGAATTTTTGACCCGTTATGCCGTACCCGCTGCCCGGTCACAAAAAATGTGGCCTTGGCACCATACTGCGCTAACAGGTCAAGAATTTCATCGGTGACGCCGTCTGCAGAAGGCCCATCATCAAACGTCAGATACACAATAGGCCGTGTGTCAGCGACATCAGCCCCCGCGGACCAAGGCACTAATGCGCCCGCAAATGCCAAGCATAGGCTCAGTGTGCTTTTAAATATAAAGTTGTGCAATTATGCTTCTCTTCGCCCGCCACAGGGGCAACAGCCATGATGAGAAAACGCCTTACTACCGTGCCTCTAGTGCCAAGGGCCAGACGTATCCAAAGCCTTATTTTAACACCCAACCAAGCCCAAGAAACAGCAATGCGGAGGACTATTTCAAGAAAAAATCACAGTGAAACCATCCTTTGTTTCACCATTGAAACACCATGACTCATCTTGAACTCACGCATAGTTGACACATGAAATTTTCAGCTACTTACCGATGAATTATTCATCAGTGCCATCAAGCCAATTGCAACCCAACAGAGACTAAGACTGACCCACTCGATCAATAGCCTCCTGGATCATCCGCTTCGCCGCGGCGCTATCTTGCCATCCGTCAATTTTCACCCACTTACCGGGCTCCAGATCTTTGTAGTGTTCGAAAAAGTGCTGGATCTGCTGACGCGTGATCTCCGGCATGTCTGCATGATCACGGATGGATTCGTAACGCTTAGAGATACTGCTTGCTGGAACGGCAATAATTTTTTCATCCTGACCGCCATCATCCTCCATGACAAGCACACCGACCGGCCGACAGTTCATTATTGCACCGGGCACAATCGGACGAGTGTTACAGATGAGCACGTCAATCGGATCACCGTCATCAGAAAGTGTGTGTGGCACAAAGCCATAGTTACCAGGATAACGCATGGGCGTATACAGGAACCGGTCAACCATCAACGCACCGGAGTCTTTATCTAGCTCGTACTTAATGGGCTCACCGCCTATCGGCACTTCAATGATCACATTGATGTCTTCAGGCGGGTTGATGCCAGTGGGTATCGCGTCGATTTTCAATTTGCTATCTCTTTATGATTTACGCAGTACAAGACACCCGCAAAAAACGGGCACACTTGAGCGCGAAACTAATAATAGTAATTATTGGTGAAACCAAAGATACACAGACCGGACGGACCATGCTTCAGGCAGGAATGTTACCGTCATTGTGCTGACAATTCATTTTAAAATTCACTCAGGCAACATTTTTTTGCACACAGTATAACTCGGCGAGCGGCTAACCTCACAGTGTCTTTAAATTGGCGGTAGAGCCAACAGACCTATACCAGTGCTATGACGATTGCTTCTTGCACCACGGTTGATAGATCAGTGCCACTATGCCGGCAGACCTCGGAAACGCTACGATTCGCCTGACACATCAAAGACCAAATCCAGCGGCGGCCTGATACCATTTAGCAAATGGTTGGTGCGAGCAGCGGTGGACACAATGCGCAGCAACTCAGCATGCTCGGCATCGGTCATCCCACGCGCTTTTGCCGCAGCAGTATGAGAGTGCACACAGTAATCGCAACTATTAGCAATCGACACTGCCGCATAGATCATCTCTTTAGTTTTAAAATCGATCGCCGTGGGCTTAGCCATCACATCACGCACATCAGTCCACACCTCCTCAAGCAACTGTGGATCAAAGGCCAGATAGCGCCAAACGTTATTAATGAAGTCATTTCCACGCGTGGCACGAATATCATCAAACACCGCCTTCACTCGTGGATCAGACTCCGGGTTCTCTGGTGGGGTAATGCTAGACATAATTCACTCCTGTTTACTGGCAAGTCATATTACGACCTCACTTCCAGCAAGTAAATTCACAACCTTTGACTAGTCCGTATCACTGACTGATCATTTTCAGTTAGCCCCATCTAAAGGTAGAATAAACCTCCACATTCAAAGACTACGCAAACATATGCACGAATTACACGGTAAAGCAGCCATCGTCACGGGCGCAAGCAGAGGGATAGGAGCGGCCACAGCCGCCGAGCTTGCCAAGGCTGGCGTTTCAGTAATTCTGGCAGCCCGATCAGAATCAGATATTCGCCACAATGCACAAATAATCCGGGAAAACGGCGGACAAGCCGAAGCTGTTGCCTGCGACGTCAGCAACTACAAAGAAGTACAAGGACTGATATCACACTGCGAGTCTACCTATGGGCGCATGGACATCCTGATCAACAACGCAGGAGTCATTGAACCGATTGGCCATCTTGTCACATCAGATCCAGACGTTTGGTCTCACGCGACAGACATCAATTTTAAAGGCGTCTACTACGGCCTAAGAGCTGCTTTGCCACTGATGCAGGCGCAACAACATGGCACCATCATCAATATAGGATCTGGCGCATCGCAAAGCCCACTCGAAGGATGGAGTCACTATTGCGCTGCCAAAGCCGCATCCGCCATGCTTACCCGCTGCGCCCACAAGGAGGTAGCGCAAAGTGGTGTTCGTGTGATCAGCCTAAGCCCCGGGACTGTCGCTACCGAGATGCAAGTGCTCATAAAAGCATCAGGAATAAACCCGGTCAGCCAAATGAATGAATCTGATCACATTGACCCCGCCCTGCCAGCCAGAGCAATTGTGTGGCTGTGTACTGAAGATGCCGCTCAGTACAACGGCGAGGAAATCTCACTTCGGGATCAAGAAATTCTGAAACGAATCGCCGTTTAATTTCTACACGCATAAAAAAGGCGATGCAATGCATCGCCTTTTTCTAACAACCAGCCTGCGTCACAGGCACACTGCATTCGGCTAACTAGCTATATAAAGCGGGCACACCAAGCTTCTGGTGAATCGCGTTACTGGTCTGCTGATCAATGTTCAAGCTCTTTGACAACTTATCAAGGTACTGTGCTTCTTCTTGGGTATCAAGATCAATCGCAAGCAGTGACATCAGATAAACCTGCTGCTCCATGCCTTTTGGCACGCTTTGAACGAATGCATCAAAGTCCATCGGGGCTGCCATTTCTTTACGAATGAAATCGGCTTCTTCCTGAGAAATATCACCAAGGTGACCAGTGATTTTTTCTTGTTCTGCGGCATCGATCTGCCCATCAGATTTCGCGGCATTCAACATCGCACGAAGACAAACTTCTGCCTGCTGCTCAGCGCTCGGCTCAGGAGGTTGCTCGTTACCCGCCAGAGCAGAATTAAAAAGATCACCAAATCCGCCGGATTGTGCCTGCGGCTCGCCCTGTTGCTCGGCACCGCCACCACCACCAAGAGATTCAAGCAAACCGCCCAGACCACCGCCTTGCTGACCACCCTGCTGACCACTTAGCGCGCCACCAAGCATGCCAGCCAAACCGCCGCCTTGTTGGCCTTGTTGGCCTTGTTGCCCAGCCAGTCCGCCCAGCAAGCCACCAATACCGCCCCCTTGCTGGCCTTGTTGGCTTTGTTGCCCAGCCAGTCCGCCCAGCAAGCCACCAATACCGCCCCCTTGTTGGCCTTGTTGGCCTTGTTGGCCGGTCAGCCCACCCAGCAAGCCACCAACACCGCCGCCAGCTGCACCGGCACCACCGCCACCAAGGACACCACCCAGCAAGCCGCCAAGACCACCGCCACCGGCTCCACCTCTCATCGCGCCGCTAACACCCTTTGCTACCATTGCACCCATTGCGACTTTCGCCAATGTTCCAACCAAACTCATAATTATTACCCTTTAATGAACGGATATCAGGAAAACTCCCGACTCTAAACTAGATATGGTGACCGAGCCTTAATCACAAGGCAAGTAATGTAAGAAACTGTAGCTTAAACCAAACAGTTGACCATGCAAATTGCACGAAACCAGAACAAAATACAAATAGCCACCAAATTACCGATATAACAACCCCATGCCGCGACTGACACCTCTGACACTAACGCTTCATAGTACTCTTAACCCTAACAATAGCACCTGCGACCAGCAAGATGACCAACACAACGTTTAATAAGTCTTTCACCCGTCAAGAACCGATCCCCGAAAGCGGAATCCAGCGCGCCGTAGAGATCATGCGCAGCGGCAAACTTCACCGCTACAACACAGACGAAGGCGAAACCTCAGAAGCCGCCCTGCTGGAGCGCGAGTTTGCCGACTACCTTGGCGCCACTTACTGTCTGGCATGCGCATCCGGCGGCTATGCACTGCATATCGCCCTGAAGGCAGCTGGCCTGAGCTCTGGAGACCAAGTACTGACCAACGCTTTCACTCTGGCGCCGGTCCCCGGAGCCATCCATAACGCCGGCGGTAAACCAAGGCTAGTCGAAATTGACGAAAACTACTGTGTCAACCTGAAGCACTTGGAAAAAATGATGGCATCCACCGACAGCCGCTTCTTCATGATTTCACACATGCGCGGACACCTGGCCGATATGAATGCCATTGTCAGCCTGTGCGACCAATACAATGTGACCCTTATAGAGGACTGTGCGCACACCATGGGCGCCAACTGGAATGGCAAGGCTTCGGGTACGTTTGGCAAAGTAGCCTGCTTCAGCACTCAAACTTACAAGCACATTAACAGCGGCGAAGGTGGTCTACTGACCACTAACGACAAGGAAGTCATGGCTCGTGCCATTATGCATTCGGGATCATACATGCTGTACGACCGTCATGGCGCCGCCCCCGACAAAGAAACTTTTAATGACATCAGGCTCGACACACCCAACTACAGTGGCCGACTTGATAATTTACGCGCTGCAATTCTACGCGCTCAATTGCCACTGCTAAAAGACAATGCCAAGCGCTGGAATGCACTCTATAACGCCGCAGAAGCTGGCCTGAAAAAAATAAACAGTATCGATATTTCACAACGCGCGCCGCAGGAATATTTTGTTGGTAGCTCAATCCAGTTCAGGCCATCAAGCCTTCAGGCCCCTGAACAAATCGCTGGCTTCGTTGCACGCTGCATGAAACGCGGTGTCGAACTAAAGTGGTTTGGCAGTGCTGACCCACAGGGCTTTACCAGTCGCTATGACAGCTGGCGATATTTAGGGGAGGCACCGCAACTGCCCGACACACTAAAGATTTTATCAAACACCTTGGATATGCGTATTCCACTAACGTTTGAAGTAGCTGACATGAAATCAATCACCGATATCATAGCAAGCGAAATAGCCGCAAGCTAACGCATTAGAACTTCAATGCCGTGAAATA
>JALZUX010000359.1 GCA_023301405.1 Granulosicoccaceae bacterium
TCGACCAATGAAATAGCTCTTGATTATAACAATGCAGCGGTGCGTGCGGTCTCGATCAGTGGAGAACTCGATCGCTATACATTCTCAGTGACTGTAGAGAGTCCTGATACTGGGTGTAGCCAATATGCGGATTGGTGGGAAGTACTACGAGCAGATGGCAGCCTGGTTTATCGAAGAATATTGTCTCACAGTCATGTAACAGAACAACCGTTCGCACGTAGTGGCGGACCAGTTCAAGTTACCGACAATGAAAATATTATTGTACGGGCGCACATGAATAACATTGGCTACGGAGAGCAAGTTTTCACCGGGAGCATTGCTAATGGTTTAACAATGGTAACCATTGAATCATCCTTTATGGAAGATCTGGCGTTTGTTGATCCTATACCAGCAGATTGCGCGTTTTAAAGGGGGCAGGAGTAAGGTCAGTTTTACAGAGCACTAAAATTGCTCTGTAAGTGTGAGTGAAGTTGACTGCCATCTATGAACCATTTTAGTTGTATTTTAAGGTAGTAAATCTGATCTGAAAAGCTGATTCGACACCTATGTAATTCCCGATCAGACATGGGAGATGGGCTACCATTTAAATTGCTGGTAATGCATAGACAATAGAGATCAGCCACATGAAGGGGATTGCGACAGGTGCCTAAAGTAATATCGATTGCTGCACGTAGGATAGCAGCGAGAGAAAAATCTAAAGGGGCAGGCGCGCTAAATTCTGCATAGAGCGCCCGCCAGTGCGACTGTTGTGCTCTTCGTGACTTGCTCAACAGCGTTTAGCTGTTGAAATTGCCCTTGGCAGAGTTTCCAGTGCCCGATTAACTATTGCGGATTATAAAAAACGCGCTGTTTGCTCTTTTACGTGGCGGATCGCAATGGATGATTCTGAAAAACGTCGAATCACTGATAGTGATTTTCGACGGTAAGCCTTCCGATGGTTATACACTCAACGTAAATCATAAAAATTACCTGCTTGATCACTTTGACCACGTTGTTGCTTTGATCGAACGGCGGGTTGCCATAGAACTGGTCGCTATTGATATTAGGCATCAGGTCAGTCAGCACTGTCGTCAGTTTTCTGACTGTGACGATATAGAGCAGTTGGGCCCCGTTTTTTCGAGTGAGTTAAGACGTCTGCTGATTGAGAGAACAGTAGCTGCTTTTTTTCGATTAGTCTGGCAGCTGCGGCACTTACGATGGCCCAAACTGCTACACGTGTTGAGACATTTACAAAGACACGCATAGGAAAAACGCCGGGTCCTGCTACTGGAGATGGAAAGGTGCTTGAACCCGATGATTGATCCTTTGGAATCAGCAAAAGCTATCCGTTGTTGTTTTGAGAACTAGTTCTAGTAGTTAGCAATGTGTTTCATTTCGCACAGGCCCATACATTTTATATCGATTTTTTCAAGTTATAGATTGCCTGATTGGCATTCTATTTGCGCTGTTTGCCCCATTTGCTGATAGCAGTTGACAGTACTTTTCAACAGCTTTCTACGTGCCGAAACATGAACTGTAATTGTCATGTGTAATATTTTGTTTTGTGAAATCGCAAAATATTTTTTAGTTTATATCGTATTACCTGCGGTGGTACAGGAATAGCAAATGGCTCGGTCAGCTGACAGAAAAAGTTCACTTAAAAAAACTTCGAAAGCGATAGCATTTCAAACGCTTGAACAAAGGCTCCTGCTTGATGGTGCGGCCGTTGCCACCATGGTAGATGCAGTCCTGGTAGATGACATTCAAAGCGAGATTGAGCTTGCTGCGGTTACTGCACCAAAAGATGACTCTGCGGCTGCTCGTGACCACAAAGCGCATGTGGGTGAGTTTGATGGTTTGGGTTTGGCTGGCAATGATAGGAACGAAGTTGTTTTCATTGATGGCTCAGTGCCGAATGCTGGTGAGCTTTTAAGCAATATCAGTCCTGCAGCTGATGTCTACTTTATTGATACTGCTAGTGATGGTGTCTCTCAAATAGCAGATATATTACAAAACTATAGCAACGTAGACTCGCTGCATATTGTTTCTCACGGAGATCAAGGCTCATTGGCTCTTGGCATTGGAACTCTCAATCAATCCAGCATGCAAAGCACCTATGGTGAGCAACTAGCTTTGATCGGTGATGCTCTTTCAGATCACGGAGATATATTAATTTATGGATGTGATTTCGCCTCTGGTTCTGCGGGTGCTGTGGCAGCCGGTTTATTGGCTGATCTGACCGGTGCTGATATCGCGGCATCCACTGATGATACTGGCAGTGATGTTAAAGGGGGGGACTGGGACCTTGAGCATCAAACTGGTAACGTTGAAAGTCGTACTATTCAGGCGCTTGGTTTTAACGGAATCCTAGCTGATCTGGATGGTGACGATGTTGATGATGACAACGACGGTATTCTGGATACCGTTGAGCTAACCCATGTCGACGCAGTCACACTTGCGCAAACTGGCAACCAGAGTCTGACCGTTGGTACGCCAATGGCGGCTTTTTCCGGCGGAGGGGTGGACGCCGAGTTAACCGTGATTTCCGGGAATCCAACTCGGCTTTCCTTTTGCAACGATGTTGCGGATGTTAACAACGCGCCTCCAGGCGCTGGTTTTCAGTATGTCGGGAGCGTCCCTGACGCTACCTTCGAGCTTGACCTGTCCAGCCCTGTAACAAACCTTGTTTTCAC
>JALZUX010000360.1 GCA_023301405.1 Granulosicoccaceae bacterium
GATGATTTCATCAGTGGCGTAGTCTAGTGCGTTATCGCTTTTAAACTTGGCTTGTACCGCCGCTCTTAGATCAAGTGTGCCTTGCGTAGGCGGGTATTTTGTTTTCCCTGACAGTGCCGCCTGGTGCGCCGCTGTGACAATATGCTCTGGTGTCGCAAAGTCAGGCTCACCCAATCCTAAATCAATAACATCGTGACCTTCAGCCTTTAACGCTTGCGCATTTAAACTGACTGCCGCAGACGCTGACGGGCGTACTACTTTTAACCGACTGGCAGCGTATTCCACTATATTACTGCCTTTTCAACAAACGGCTGGTTGTCGGGTATTCTTTGGTAGTTAAACGGGCTTAAATCAAGGCTGCGATATTCTCCGTAGGTAATTAATTCGGCGGTGCCTCGGCCCATTGCAGGAGATTGCTGAAAACCATGCCCTGAAAATCCATTAACAAATATAAAGTTCTTAACCGTTGTGTGCTCGCCCAGAATTGCGTTTTGATCAAACGTATTAAACGCATAATGACCTGCCCATGAGTTAGTCAGCTTGATCGCTTCAAACTGTGGAATACGGTTAGCAATAATTGGCCAGACTTTGTTTTCCCAAATACTGTGGTCTTGCACAAAGTCATTGTAGTCAACTGCGGGGTCATCATCTGGAGGGCAACCCGCTAAATAGTAAGTACCTTCTGTGCGCATATGCACACCTGTTGGGTCAATGGTTAACGGCAAATCACGATCAAGGGGATTTTCTGCATCAAATATAAACGTGTAGCGCTTGCGAGGCTCTACTGGTAGCTCAATACCGGCCATTCGTGACGTTAACACCGCACGCGGACCAGAGGCATTAACTACCTTTCCGCAAGTAATTGCCTCACCTGATTTCAAGGTGACACTGACCACTTGAGATTTTTCAGCATTAAGCTGCATTGAAACCACTTCATTGGTGACATACTCTGCGCCTTTTTCACGGGCAGAGCGCTTCCACCAGTCAAACAAAGTATTGCCGTCAAAGTAGCCTTCATCAATCAGGTTATGGCTGCCAGCTACGATATCGTCAACTTTGTAAAACGGGTAGTCACGTTTTATTTCATCAGCAGACATGATTTTGGTGCCCGCACCGCATTTTTCCTGCACTTGCTGACTTTCACGCAGTACATCGGCAAACGGCTCATTGTCTGCCAGATACATGTAACCGTAGCTTTGCAGCATGAGTTTTGGTACCCGAGGATCATCGCCCATGTAGTGCTGAAAGTTTTTCACAAAGTCAGCTGCAAACTGCGAAATTCTTACATTTATTTCTTTGGAGAACTGCTGACGCATGCAACTGTTGGTGTGCGCCGTTGAGGTGAACTCATAGGTTGGGTCTTTTTCGACAACAAGGATTGACCCGTCAAAATCTTTATTGTTGGCTAAAAACCAAGCCACTGACGATCCATACATAGCACCACCGACAATCACTACATCGTAGTTTGTCTTAATTGGCGTGTTTGTAATTGCGTTATTATTCATCAGATCATATTCCCGTTTTTCACATCATTTAGTACCTGAGCAACTTCAGCATCAGTCAAACCGTAATCATCTTTCGCAATGTCTGCAGAGATATAACCTCGTGCCAAATCTCTTTTTACTAATTGCTTGTCGCGCTGTGCTGCTTCTCCGTAACCTGCGCCGCCCGGAAACGCCAGCATCACGCGACGTCCGTGCGGTACAAATTGCTTACCCTTACCTTGCATCTGTGTGCCATCATCCTGTGCAATGGTAGTTGCCGCACCTTCCACCCCGCCTTGCCTACCCTGCGCCGGGTGATCAACTCGATCAAACATCGCTGAGAAATCAAACTCGTGTCCGTCAGTAGCACCCACTTCCATATACTGCCCTAAGCCACCCCGATATTGCCCTGCCCCTCCGCTATCCGGTCGCAGTTCCTTACGCCATATAATAACGGGGCCGGTATTTTCAGTGGCTTCAATTGGCATAGTCATCACACCTGATGGAAATGCGGTGGCATTGAGACCATCTGAAGTTGGTCGAGCACCGGAGCCGCCAGAGTTAAAGGTAAGCACTTCTGCTCTGACTGCATTACCTATTGCTTGTTGCACGTCTTGTGGCTCATCGCCAAGCTTATTACTGGCTATGTCAGTGCGCGGCCTTAACGACACTTGAAAATTACACAACGTGCCAGCGCCTTCTGCCGGTACAGTGTCTGGTAGAATTTTATCTAACGCTGAATAAACGGTATCGGGCACCATGTGCCCGATCACGTGTCGTAAAGCTACGGGTGCCGGATGCAACGCATTTACAATGGTATTTTCCGGCGCTGTAATTTCAAAAGGCGCAAGAGACGCCGCATTGTTTGGGATCTCTGGTGCAATTGCACATTTTAGCGCATAGCACGCATAAGCTTTGGTATACACCAACGGTACATTAATGCCTTTTTTATCAAGCCCTGATGAACCGGCAAAATCACATAGGACTCGGTCAGCCTGTATTTCAAGACTTACTTTTAGTTCTACCGGTGAACTGTATCCGTCTATGGTCATCTCACCGGTGGCTTTGGCTCTGGGTAACGCTGCGATGCGTTCAAGTGTTGCCACTCTGGAGTTCTCTAAAATAAAAGACGCAATACCATTTAGATCATCCAAATTGAATTCAATCATCATTTCGACCAACCGGCGATGACCAATCTCATTACAGGTTGCCAGCGCGTAGATATCACCCACCAGCTGATCAGGTTCACGAACGTTGCCACGGACAATGTGCATTAGCGTTTTATCAACTGTGCCTTTGTTGGCAAATTTCATGATCGGTATATAAAGGCCTTCTTCGTAGATTGAATTTGCATCTGCACCAAACCCACGACCGCCGATATCGACAATGTGTGCTGTACAGGCAAAAAAACCGACGTGCTCACCTTGATAGAAAGACGGAGTCACCACGGTAATATCATGTAAATGGCCGGTGCCTTCCCACGGATCATTGGTGATATAAACATCACCTTCAAAAATGTTATCCACACCGATACGGCGTATAAAATGACTGACTGCATCTGCCATGGCGTTTACATGACCCGGCGTGCCGGTTACGGCCTGCGCTAACATACGCCCACCAGTGTCATAGACACCGGCAGAAAGATCACCAGCTTCCCGTACAGACGTAGAAAACGCTGTGCGCACTAATGCCATGGCTTGTTCTTCAACAACAGAGATCAAGCGATTCCACATGACCTGGTTGCTGACAGTCGAGGTTTTCATATTCATGATTTTGTTCCTGACTTGGCGATCACATCAATGCATCCATCGGCCTGACTAATGGCGTGTCGGGACGACGGCACAATAATAGTGGTTTCATCTTCAGTAATTATTGCTGGCCCGTGAATACTTTGCCCGGCAGCCATGCCGCTTCGCAAAATAATCTCTGCATTGACAGCATCACCCACAGCGGGATCAAAAATCTTCCGCCGCCCTTCGGACTGCGCTTTCGCTGACGCCGTCATTGTTGAAATTCTGGACACTGGCTGAGCAGGTGTTGTGGCATTTACCGCCCATACGGTGATCTCGACACCCATGCCTTCAACCGCCCGACCGAATAGCGAGATATAGTCTTCTTCAAATAACCGCTGAAAGGTTTCAACATCAGGATTCATTGCCTGCTTGGCTGTTAGTACAATCGGGATCTCCCACCCCTGCCCTGAATAACGCATATACACTTTATATTTGGCATTGATTTTTTCATCAGGAGCACAGCTGCGAACAAAGCCAGTGGCTTCGTTTTCAAGTTCGTTTAACAACGCGTTAATTTTTACGCCATCAAATTCGCTTAGTCGCATATACACACTGCGTGTTGCCTCAAAGCTGAAAGGCGCTCGCAAAAAACCTATCGCTGAGCCAACACCGGCACCCGGCGGCACCAGGAAACGATCAACGCCCAGTTTTTCAGCTAACCGTCCGGCATGCAACGGTGCCGCACCGCCAAAAGCGATCATGGTGTATTCCCCCAGGTCTTCACCGTTTTCTACCGCATGTACTCGCGCCGCGTTCGCCATGTTTTCATCAACGACTTCAGCCAGCCCGTACGCAGCAGTTTGCGCGTCCATATCAAGGGTGGCACCCAGTTCTTTTTCAAGGGCCGCTTGTGATGCCTTTGCATCAAGCTTTATAGTGCC
>JALZUX010000361.1 GCA_023301405.1 Granulosicoccaceae bacterium
AGCCCGCTGCTTGATCAAGTGAAACACCACCAACAACTCACCCACGCAACCTATTCGCACCACACCCTGAAACAACCCTGGGCTCGATCTCTAATTTTTATCGGCGATGCGGCGCACGCCACCAGTCCGCAACTGGGTCAAGGAGCGAACATGGCGCTGCTAGACTCACTGGCACTGGCTACTGCCCTTAAAGATTGCACTAGCACATTGGAAGCAAGCCGGACCTACGCAAAATTAAGACGTCAGCACGTTAGAATGTATCAAGCGATCAGCTATTTACTGACGCCATTCTACCAATCTGATTCTTACTTGCTTCCCTTACTGCGGGATACCCTGTTTGAGCCGACATCAGGCATAGAATTGATGAATCGTTTCATGACCAAGCTTGGCTCGGGACTTCTGACCGGGCCGATTGCCACCATTCAACACCACAAAAACGCCCAATAAAGGCTCGCAGCTTTCAAGACGTAAAATGATAAGCCAAATGGCGATCCATCAATACACATGAAATTGCTTACCGCTAGCCCAACGATCAAGTTATCGCGAATTTACAGCATAAAATAAAGCACAGTCGCCGACCGGGTCATTCGTGCGATTAAAAGGTTGCCTGACCTTAACGCCTGAAGCAGATGTTTTTCAGACACACAAACCCAATTATTTTATAGTGCTTGCCTGATTACTGATAAGTCACGTGCCCCCTGATGCTCCCAGAAATTCAACAACGCCCCACAAGCTTCATTGCTCGCCATCCCGTTTGGATGACGATCCTTGCCGGGCTACTGGTCTCACTGGTGGTATTAACCGTTATAGCATCTCGCTCGGTTGACCGGCTGGAAACTCGCATAGAAGAAGTCTTTGATGGGCCCAAATGGTCAATTCCGGCACGGGTTTATGCACGCCCGCTGGAAATCTACCAGGGCCTGAATATCTCAAAGCAAGATGTCATTGATGAGCTGAATCGGCTGGGGTACCGACAACAAAACATCAATGGCCCGGGCCAATACAATGCCATCGCTAATCGCCTCAGTGTGCAAACCCGGGGTTTTAGTTTTGCTGACGGACCAGAGCCCGGCGCCAATGCCATCTTGCGCTGGGACAACAACACCATCAGCGAATTGCTTGACTCGAAAGGCAACGACCTGCCACTCATGCGGCTTGAACCGTTATTGATCGGTCGTATCTCTCCGGCACAAAGCGAAGATCGCTTATTGATCAGTCTTGATCAACTCCCAAACGGCTTAGTTGACGCGTTACTGGCCGTCGAAGACCCAAAATTCTACCGGCACTCGGGGATTTCCATTCGCGGAATACTGCGGGCTATCTGGGTAAATATTAAAGAACGGCGATTCGCGCAAGGCGGCAGCACCCTGACTCAGCAGTTAGTGAAAAACCTGTTTCTGACCCGCGAGCGCAGCATCAAGCGAAAACTAACCGAGTGGCCGATGGCGGTTATTCTTGATCGTCGTTATGAAAAAGACGACATCCTACAGGCGTTTGCTAATGAAGTGTTCTTTGCACAGGATCGGAGTCGTGCGATTCACGGTTTCGGGCTGGCCAGTTACTACTTTTTCGATAAACCCGTACAAGAACTTCAGGTTCATGAATACGCTTTACTGGTGGGACTATTAAAAGGCCCAAGTTACTACAACCCGCTTACACACCCTGATCGCGCCACGACCCGCCGCAATTTAGTGCTTAGAATCATGCGTGACGCCACGCTAATTACAGACACAGAGCTTGTGCGTTGGCAGGCAATGCCGTTGGGTTTATCACGTGCTTCGAAAGTGACTCAGCAACCCGCTTATCTCGATTTAGTGCAAGAGCAATTAACACGTGATTACTCAACCGAAGACCTACACAAAAACGGCCTTGGTATATTCACCAACTTTGATCCGCGTGTGCAAATCGCGCTTGAGCAATCACTGCACGAAGCGTTTGGTCAGATTGAACAGGAAAACTCACTACCGCCAGAGCAACTCCAACAACTTGAAGTTGCGGCAGTCATCAGCAGCGCTGACACCGGTGAAGTCGCCGCCGTGGTGGGTGGTCGCGAAGCACGCTACGCCGGTTTTAACCGCGCCCTTGATGCCAAACGACAGATAGGCTCATTGCTGAAACCATTTATTTATTTAACAGCACTTGAGCAACCTGAGCTCTACAACCTGGCCACCCCGGTTGATGACTCACCAGTATTCCTTGAACAACTCGACGGCAGCATTTGGGCGCCTTCAAACTACAGCGGTGAAACTCACGGTGCCGTATCACTGATCAATGCTCTGACAAGCTCTTACAATTTGGCAGCCGTCAACACCGGTTTGAATGTTGGCATCGATAACGTCATCAACACCCTGAACCGCTTAGAACTCAACACCGAGTTTCGCGAGTTGCCCTCATTGCTGTTGGGGGCCGTTGACCTGACCGTCACTGATGTCGCCAGCCTGTATCAAACTCTGGCGGCCGGTGGTTTCAATACACCGCTGCGTGCTATTCGGGAAATTCAAGCGTTAGATGGCGAACTACTACAGCGCTATCCGTTACGCGGCACCCAGAAAATTGACCCGGCCAATATGCATATTCTAAATTATGCGTTGCAAAATGTGATGCGAGCGGGCACTGGTCGACGAGCCTATCGATACATCAACCCCGACATAGCGTTGGCCGGCAAATCAGGCACATCAAATGATCAACGCGATAGCTGGTTTGCCGGCTACGGCGGTGACTACGCCGGCGTGGTGTGGATGGGTCACGACGACAACACCCCCACTGAAATTACCGGATCACGCGGAGCGCTGGAAGTCTGGGCACGCACTTTTGCGAAAATCAACGCCAACAGCCTTCGCTTCAGCGCCCCCGACACCATTACCTACGTACCGATCAACACCATCACAGGAAGCCGTATCGACGACACCTGCCCGCAGGCCACTTACCTGCCTTTTCACAACGAATTCATTCCACAAATCACCCCGAGGGGTTTCTTTGAATCTCAATGCGAATAGCTAGGTAATTGCCACTAAATGACATACCAGAACCTTGAAACAATGAAGTGTTACGACCACAGATTCTTGATCAGTCAGTAAGCTGGTCAAATCTCTAAATTAAAGGTAACTGTTCAAAACACACCTGTCTCGTCCAAGGATCCTTTGCGCTCAACTAACTAGTGCCCATCCACAAACGAGCACTACTGCGGTCGCCACAAGCACACGATCTTTCACCTTCTACATGTAGTCATTTAAGAGCGACTAGACTCCCACATGTAGTAGGCAAAATC
>JALZUX010000362.1 GCA_023301405.1 Granulosicoccaceae bacterium
TGCAGTCCAGCTGCCGTGGTGAAAAACGGCGTATTAAAAAACGTGTTCAGGTAATTAAGCCAAGCGTGCCCGCTCAGGTGTCTGACGTGTGGATTTTTATCATGGGTGATCACAATACGCTTTAGCAGTTCTGCCGTTTGCAATAGCGCTGCCGGGTCAGCGTTGGCTTCAATTTGCCTAAGCTCTTTGGTGGCTGTAGCGGCCCATGTGTTTTTATAGCTAAAGTTTTTTCGCAGCAATAAAGCGGCAGCAACGGCGATAATGATGCCAGCAATGATCATTGGCCAAATTGCAGGTTCAGGCGGAGTAGGTGGCAGATGAATATCACGCAGCTGCGCCAGTAATTCAGTAGTATCCTGAGTGTCCACGTTACAGCAACGACCTTTGCTGCAACTCGGCTAATAAAGATACTTCAGGGTGACTGGAGTGATGAATAAGCAGTGGCACACCCGCCCGGTTGAATTGATCAACGTGGTGGTCGATGCTTGCGTGTAGCGTGTTTTTCAGTGTTATTTGGTGTTGGTGACTTACCGTCGCGTTGGCGGCAGTGTCATCGCGCCGGTACGAATAACTGCCTGGTGGCAAACCGCCGGCTTCTATCGGGTCAAGTACAAGTACACCAACCATTCGGCCAGTGTGGCCACTGACAGTAAGTTGTTTTTGCCAGTGATGATCTTCGTGAGTGTCAAAGCCCGAAAAAACAAACCAATGATCAGCCTGTCTTTTGGGTTGATTAACGGTGTTGAGTAAATCGGCCAATGGCGGATCAGGATGATAATTAGCGTTACTGGCTTTCAAGAATTCAGCGGCGATCAAACTACAAGCTTGCAACACACCCTTTTGCCCGGTAAGTGGTCGGCTGAATTTTTGCCCGTGGCAGGTTTGCACGACAGCGGAGCAGCGACTGCCGGTATCACTTGCCCGCCATAAAACACTGGCAGCGAGCAGGCCGGCACGCACGGCACGTAAGCTGTGACTGCCGCTGAACATGCCCGGTCGAAAATCAACGGCTACAGTAGTTGTATGTTCCCGCTCTTCCCGGTACAGCCGGGTATAAGGCTCGTTGCTACGGGCGGTAACATTCCAGTCAATGTGGCGGATATCGTCGCCCGCTGTATATTGCCGTAAATCGACAAACTCTACGCCCTGCCCACGGTGATTACTTAACCGTTGCCCAAAAAAATCACTCTGGCCTCGCGTGTCAGCACTGCGAATGTTTTGAAACGCGTGTCTTGTATCAATCAGGGACTGAAGTGTCAGTGATGTCTGGCGGTTTGTGGATTCAGCAGTTTGCATGGGGTTGAGTGGCATCGCGCAGGTGCCTACACCACAGGCGTTGAATCGACAATTCGGTGAACCAGGCTGCGCGCACTAACCCCTTGTGCCTGAGCCTGATATTTCAGCACGATTCTGCCTGACAGAATATCGGGGGCCAGGCCAGCGACGTCATCCGGGTGGGCGTAGTCTCTGCCGGCAAGCCATGCCTGAGCCTGTGCCGCACGAGCCAGGAATATAGTGGCACGAGGGCTTGCCGCATGTTCAATGGCGTCGGCTTCGCGACCAGCGCGTCCGTAGCCGCGGGTGGCGGTTACCAGCCGGACTATATAGGCTTTGATCGCGTCACTCAGGTGTACTTCATTTGCTGCCTGCTGAGCAATGGCGATGTCATTGGCGTTCAGTACCGGCAGGGGCAGATTACCAGCCGGGTTATTGCGTCGGGATTCATTAAGAACAATATCTAAAATTTGGTGTTCCAATTGCGGGTCTGGCATCGACACGTTGATAAAAAACATAAATCGGTCAAGCTGAGCTTCGGGCAGTGGGTAGGTGCCTTCGTGCTCTATCGGGTTTTGCGTGGCGACCACCATAAACGGGTTTTCCAGCGCATACGTGGTGCCTGAAACTGATATTTGCTTTTCACCCATGGCTTCCAGCAAAGCGCTTTGCACTTTGGGAGGCGCACGATTTATTTCGTCGACCAATACCACGTTATTAAACAGCGGGCCTTTTATAAACGTGAAGGATCCCTGCTGCTGTTGGTAGATATTGGTGCCTATTAAATCAGCGGGCAGTAAGTCAGGGGTGGCCTGTACCCGAACAAAATTGGCGTCTAACAGTGCCGCAAAGGTATTGACAGTGCGTGTTTTAGCAAGCCCGGGCGACCCTTCAATAAGAACATGCCCGCCGGTAATTGCGGCTATTAATAAGCGCTCGATCAGATCACTGTGACCAGCCAGGCGCTGCTGCATGGAATGACACGCGGTGGCGAATTTGTCATTCACTGAAGTTGTGGCGGTGGCACTGGTCTGCTGCGGTTCAACGACGGGAATTGGTGGTGGAATATCGGTTGTTGTATTCAAACGGGCTGGCCTTCTACCGGTTAGATAATACGAATAACTTATTCGCCAAAAAAATTGACCGGTTCAGCTGGCACCACCGGGTGTTCTTCCTCAATCCAGCCATCGGTACCGTCAGGGTACCAGAAAATATTGCTGTAACCCCAAAGGAGTGCGCGACGCGCCGCATTCCAACTTTGCCAACAATCAGCGGTGCAGTAAAAAAGCAATGGCGTAGATTTGTCGCCTTTGCTTAACAGTGTTAGGTTGCGCTCGAAATAGTCAACGTGCTCTGGTTCTAGATGACCCCGCCCGACCTCTGGTAGCCATGTAGAATGTTCAATATGGTGATGATCTTTTTCGCTGATCACCCAGCTCCCGTCAAGGGGGTCTGCGCCCATACCACGTGGTGGATACACATCAATAAAAACAACTTGCCTGGTTTGGTGTAGTTCAAAAGCACGAGCCGTATCAACCACTTCTGTGCCCGGGTTAGTGGTCGGCACCGCGGCACGATAGCGCCCCATGCGGTAGCCGG
>JALZUX010000363.1 GCA_023301405.1 Granulosicoccaceae bacterium
TTTATTCTTGTGTGATTTATCCATGACAAGAATCACATCAGTCCGGTGTATCAAATCACCGGACACTGTTGTTTCAGCATCTGCGTTTGTTCCTGCGCCGATAGCGTCGATGC
The DNA here is from genome assembly GCA_023301405.1 of Granulosicoccaceae bacterium. GTDB lineage: Bacteria > Pseudomonadota > Gammaproteobacteria > Granulosicoccales > Granulosicoccaceae. The sequence continues at coordinate 114 of JALZUX010000363.1, forward strand.
CGTCATACGCTGAAAATACGATTTCGGCCGCTGGGCTTCTTAATCGGTTCTCAGAGCAAACGAACAATAGGTTCATCCCTTAAGATCTATAACAATGCACTTACGAACTCTGCTGATAATAGTCCATCAGAATTTGTGCAACCTCCGGACGCGAGAACTCCGCCGGCGGCGCCAACCCTTTGCCTAACATTTCTCTTACAGCAGTGCCTGACAACAGAATAAAATCGTCTTTACTATGGTTTGGCGCTTCACGCATCATGACTACCTTATCCAGTTTCTTTGAATAGGCAGTGTGATCGGCCATAAAAATTTCGATCTTTAGTGCATCTTTAGGAATTTGGTCAAAAATATCCTGTGCACCAAAGGGCTCATAATAATCACCGACACCGGCGTGGTCCCGGCCAATTATAAAATGGGTTGCCCCCATATTCTGACGAAACACCGCATGAAGCAAGGCTTCACGCGGACCAGCGTATAACATATCGAATCCGTAGCCCGTAATCAGCGCTGAGTTAACCGGAAAGTACAGCTCAATCATTTTACGAATCGATGCATCCCTGACTGGCGCGGGAATATCACCCGGTTTCACCTTACCTAACAACATATGAATAACCAGACCATCAGCGCCTAACCGCTCCATCGCCATGCGGCACAACTCTTCGTGTGCTCGATGCATAGGGTTTCGGGTCTGAAAAGCGACAATACGACTCCAACCCATGTCTGCTATGGCACTTCTGATCTGGACGGCCGTGCGGAAGGTATCTGGAAATTCAGTGTCGAAATAGCTGAAGTTCAGCACTTGTATAGGCCCGCCAATAGCCGTATTACCTTGCGCTAAAAACTCTGCAACCCCCGGATGCTCTTTATCATTGGTGCCATATACTTGCTGAATTAAAAGATCAAGCTCAGCATCAGTAAATGTTTCTATCGACGTCACTTGCTGTATCGCTAACACCGGCCCACCATCAACATTGGGGTCTATTAGGGCGATCCGATCACCCACATTTAATGCGGTCGCATCAGCCACTAGGTTAAGCACCGGGGTCGGCCAGAAAATACCGCTTGTGGTTTGCATTGACTGTCCTACCAACAAGGCATCTTCCTTGTTCATGTAACCATCAAGCGGCGTAAAATACCCCCCGCCCAGCATTACCGCATTACCAGCAGTCGCCGAGCTCACCAATATCGATGGAAGCGCCAAGGCCTCGGCCGACAGGCGTTGCCGCTCAGCAGCGTCATCAACGTACAGCGGCTTCAGCTGGCTAGAGCCATGAGGATCAATCAAATTCGCCATGTAAATTTTCTTCATCAAGTTTGGCTGCGCTGCCCAATATCACAGCACCAGTTACAGAGTCTTACCGGTAGTTTCTGACACAGAATACAGTTAGCCCAACATCACAAGCCAATGTGAAGCTCACCACCAATCATACCCGCGGGGCTAAAAATGATACATCGGGTAGGTGCCATGGTTGGTTTTGCCATCATAGGTAAACTCACGTTTTGCCATTTTGTGATAAGGCAAATCATTATCAACCATAAACTGCTGGACATCTTTTTTGCTCCACCGGGCTAACGGATCGATCTTAATCAAACGGCCCTCTACATCTACACGATTATGAATCACTTCGGCAGGGTCAGAATGGTAGACCGCACTGATCCAGCACTTGTATTTAGTCAGGCAATCGTTAAGGTGCAGCAGCTGAGAAGATCGGCCCGGCATATCCCGATAGTGCACCCACATGCGCTCACAATGGTCACGGTCACCTGTGGCAACTTCGGTTTCACGCCCCTCATTCATGGTGACATTGGTCAAACCCAAAGTATCAACAACCTCTTTCCGATAGTCCGCGCTTTCCTGAAATATCGGAGGACGTTGGCAAAACACCACAGGGGTGGTGGGCTCAATATCTGCGATCATCTTCAGCACACAAATACTCTGCGCTCTCAGAGACGCCGTAACAACAATGTCACCGGGAAACCTGTCAACAATAAGGTGTCGCAACAGATCGGCGGTTGTCAGCTCTGAGCTGATTGATCGAATTTCTTGTCTAAGGGACATAACGTTGGCCTGACGGGTGTTGCCCAAGTTATACCACTAGCGGTACTGAACTGAGCAATAAATTGAAAAGATTGATGCGCAAACCCCGTTTATTGTAGCGGATTCACGCTTACCACACGCCATATTCCCACCACTAGATTCAAAAAATTTCCACTTGCTACAGAAACATTAAACGTCATAGGCGGCCAATTAAACACCACTGCCGGTTCACTTATTTAATAGCGACAATTATCGGCAACAACCAGTCGCAGCGGCAACAGGCTTAAATCAACGGGCAATCGTGTACCGATCACTTCGGGGTAAATAGCCTTCAGACCGGCTTCAACAAAGCGGTTCCGCACCGTTCCATCATGGATAGTCCATCGCATCCAATCACATGGTACCAGTTGCACATAAGCGCTATAGCCACGATAACAACCTCCACTACGCCTCTCGGCTCTGAAACAGCCGCCACCAAAAAAAACAACGCCCCACCCCCAATGTAAGCCGAAGCCAATCAATGGCACACGAAAAGAGCAAGCAAATCACAGACACAATCACCTACAAATTAAAAAAGGCGTAGCTACTAAAGGCTCGGTTGTTGTGTTCTTGGGCGGTGTCGTTCGTACTCAAATACCTGTGTACGCTCCGCGCAAACTCCTACCCCTATCGTTGATCAACTAAGCACGACAGGCATACCCTGAATAGTCACACTGCTTGTATTCATAAGGTTATGGAAGTTGAATTCTCCAAAGCGGACTGGCTAGACAAAAAAACGCCATCACTCTTTCCAAAATCCACTACGCTGTAAATCATTTTGGGTCAGCAGAATACCTTGCTCGATGATGTCAAGCACCTCCATGATCTGCGCTTCACTTTTTCCATGGTCTATATCGCAATCATTATTCAGTCCAGAGTAAACTGCAGCGACATGTCACTCGAAGAAGCCGCACTCGATCTTGGGGCAAAACTTTTTCGAGTATTAAAAGACATCACCCTGCCCTTGTTAGCACCCGGTATGGTGCCAAGGTGGCTTCTGGCGTTTACGCTATCGCTTGATGATCTGATGATCGTAAACTTCGTTGCAGGGCCGGGCAGCACTACTCTTACAATGCTAATCTATTCAAGAATCCGCCTTGGCTTAAAACCAGATATCAATGCATTGGCAACCGTAATGATTGCCACCGTAGCCATCGGCGTCATCATCG
>JALZUX010000364.1 GCA_023301405.1 Granulosicoccaceae bacterium
AATGCGTCAGACATCCAATACCAATTGAACGTAGATTCAATGGCCACCGACTTCAATTCTTTCTTGTATGGTGCCAGTGCGGCTAGTAACAGGCGCGCGTCGTTCGATTGTTTGGCTTCAAAAAGTCGATTGTCGTCAACATCAATGATGCAAACGTAGTGATTGTTTACAATGTAAATCGATTCCGCAATAGTATGTCATCTCAGCCTCCAGGCATTTGTTGGTTGCACTTCGAATGTTACTCGACGTCGTCGAGCTGGAGGCTGGCCTCGCGCCGTCTAGATGATTATCAGGTCTTCATTATTGTTCTACGTGCAGGAACGATTGCACTTGACTCTACCCGCGACATCCTGACACGTCAGATAAGCGACGTTGAGTAATTTAAAGTCAGTAAGTCTCGTATTTTTTAGGGCGGCTGATATCTATTGCGGTTTATGACGGCAGTGCCAGTGTCGTTCACTAACAACCCGTGAGAACGAATTACGAATAGCAAAAGCGCAGCAAAAAATATCTGGATGCTTTCGCTTTTTCTGTGGTGCTGAAGTCTTCTGTTGTATGAGTGGCTATCTTACTACTTGCCGCAAGCACGACGTGAGTTACACTGATGTGTTGAATCTTTTTTTCAACCTGAAATTGCCAGACTGCTGCAAGTGATATTTCTTTTACAACTCTAGAAGATCTGAATAGATATAACAAAAAAAATGTTATTATTTAAAGGCAGCAAATTTTTTTTAAAATGATAAATTTATCATAACTACATGTCACTTAAGAGTTACAAATGACGAAATTATATTTACAACATTGTTTTATGAGTACGGTAACGGCTTTGGTCGCAACGACATTGCTTCAGCCATCGTTGGCGACGGCTGAGGATTTCTTCATCTCCACGCAAGCGGATTTTGACCGATACCGTCAGGCGACATTCGCTCCCGGGGATCAAATTCTTTTTGAAAGACGTCAGACCTTCGAGGGCATGTTCGCGCCTAATGTGGTGGGGACCAGTGATCAACCGATCATGATTTCGACTTTCGGACGCGGGGTGTCGCCTCGTATCGATAACAATGGCGTTATTCACCCCCACCCAACGCGTTCTAGCGCAACGGTTTCGGCTGGTATCTTTCTGTTTAATCCTGAATATGTCACCGTTAGTAACCTTGAGATCACCAACACCAATGGACAGGATCAGGACGACGAAGATCTATTTGGTATCCTCGTTCTCAGCGAAGACACTGGCAAACACCATCAACAGATTGTTATCGACAACAATTATGTTCACGATGTGAATGGCCGTGTCGCGGGCAAAGGACGGGGAGGCATACATGTTCTCGGATTTTCGCCGACCAGCTCCGAGGATCCGAGTTACAACGATTTACGCATTATTAACAATAGAGTTGAAGATGTCGGCGGCGTAGGTATTGCCACAGACATTGACAACGTCGTTAACCCACAGAGCTTTACCGGTAATGGCAATCGTCCCAACGCTGCGACGAATGTTTATGTCGCTCGTAACACGGTCAAAAATTCCGGCCGGAACAGCTACATCATACGGAGCAGCGATGACCCTCTGATTGAATATAATCTTTCTGCCAACAGCAGTCTCTATGACAAGGGCCATAGCTTTTTTAACTTCAATACAATAGGAGCGGTATTTCAATACAACGAAGCTTATGGCAACACGGGCTCAGCTGACGAGTCGGATCGTGGCGGTTTTGACGCAGACTACAACGCAGAAGACACGACTTTTCAATACAACTATAGTCATAGTAACAACTACTTTGCTGGTATTATGAAGAGGGAGAATAAAGATGTGACTATTCGGTATAACGTTAGTGTGAATGAGCGGTTTGGAAGCTACTTTTACGGTTTTGAAACCAACAGAGAACTGACAGACCTGAAAATTTACAATAACACGCACTACCTCGATGCAACAATCGACTCGCCTGCTTTGATAGTCAAAGACAGAACACCGCACGAATCGACCTTCAATAACAATATTTTCTACTCCGAAGACGGTGGTACACCTGGCGCAGAAACAGACGATGGCGACAGCGTGACCTTTGACACCAACGCCTACTTCCAGTGGACACCACCGAACTCAGAAAGAAATGCTCTTACAGCGAATCCACGGTTTTTCTCGCCGGGTGCTGAGCCCTACGATGTGGATATGGAATTTGGACGAGACGCGCTAAATGGTTATCGTCTTGCCGGTAATTCGCCCTATGGTAACAGTGGCGTCGAGATCAGTAATAATGGTGGGGAAGATTTCTGGGGTACACAATTATCGGGTAATTCAGTCGGTGCAAGTCAATTCAACAGCAATCAGGACCTTTCGCCTGACGTAACGGTTTTGACAAGCGAGCCTATGCCAAACTCGCTAGATGTGGTGGCAGCCACGACTGCCGCAAGAAACCTCTTCGGTGACGGGGCAAGTGTTTCGCTTTCGCAAACGTTTCAAGTCGACTCGACGTTCGACCTCGGCACAATCTATCTTGGCTACGAGTACAGTGAAAGTGCAGACCCCAGCCACTCACTTGTCAATATCGAAATTTTTGAAGTGGACAACGTCGCCGCGCAAGAGTTAATCCAGGGCACATCCATTCTTACGCTAAGCGGAGTGACGGTGCCACAAGATAAGGGCATAGCCACCATCGCGCTTGATTCCACCGTTACCCTCGAAGAAACGTCAGGATCGAATGGGTATGCGTTGCGGATTACCAATGGTAGAAGCCCTGGTTTTGAATGGATTCGTACTGGGAGCTCTGCCGGATCGGTGTACTCTGATGGCCAGGCTTACGAAAATAGCGAGGTAAAATCCGATGGCGAACGTGACTTTGTATTGGGGCTCGAATGACAGATCGGACTCCAACTACGTAAGCGCCTATTAATTCTGCGTTGTGTTTTTGACGGGATGTTCCATGTGAAAGTAGCGGCTCTTTTTGGCAAGAGCGTTAAGACATGGCAACAAAGCCCCAACAACCGTTGAAGTCACTCACGCGTGAGTTGTTCTGGCGAAGCCCCATCGGACATTGGCATAATAGTGGTCAATGTTCGATGGGCTACTGGTGGAAGGTCTAATGGGGTCCGGCTTATTGTATGGATTCCAGATTGAGCCCTGATTCAGTTATAAATGTTGATGCAAATTGGGTGGTAAGGAGTATGCGCGGTGGAAGCTCATGGAGCGAGAGCGCGCCAAGACGAGAGTCCAGCCC
>JALZUX010000365.1 GCA_023301405.1 Granulosicoccaceae bacterium
CACGCCACCTTGCTACTGAGCCTTGCCGCCGTTGCGCGCGCACTGGATTTCATTCTGGCGGTTGGCGCTACTGAAACATCAGTCAATACGTTCATCAAACAGCTCCCCGAGAACACTCAGTTACCCCTGATAAATGCGATCAACGCGCTGGCATTTCCGCTATCGTACGGCGCCGCCGCTGCCACCATCTTTTTGATGCAACTCTGGACTGATTCATCACTACCCGCATTTCTTTCAGTAACATTGGCGCTGTGCGTCTGCTGGACGGCATTGGCATTCCAACTGGCGCCAGAGGCTAACAAGGCAGATTCAGGCGCGGAAGCACCTTCGTAAGGTAATGTGCGAACCCAAAAAACGGTAGGCGAACTAACTATGCTGAATATTAATTAAAGCACCAGCCTACCAACGTTTTCAGTAATTTTACGGCACTTTTCAACGGCTCTTCAACGTCATTTTTTGATACTATTACGGGTATAAAATCTACTGTTGATTAATCGCAGTCTTGAGGTTAGGGTTCCCCCCCCTCTTGTAATGTTAAACTCTGAGTAACGTGGCATTGAAATACGAATCAATAATAGCCGGATGGACTGCCACTACCGCACCCTCGTTTAGTGCTGAAGCGCTTTTAACAACGATCGGACGAATACGCGAAACCACTGCCATTGTGACCGACCCGGCCACCAATCAGATCGGCGTGTGTCTTGATGGTAGTCTGACCAGTGCTCAACAATCAGGCGCATGGCCGGTGACCGCTGTGCTGCCACCGCTCTACCCCGAGTGGCTTGGCGACCGAAGCTTCAACGAAACCCACCACACCCGTTTTCCCTATGTTACCGGTGCAATGGCCAATGGTATCGCCACAACGGAAATGGTCATTGAAGCGGCCCGCGCCGGGTGTATTGGATTTTTCGGGGCTGGCGGGCTTGGTTTTGACAAAGTCAGCACCGCTGTTGACGAACTAGTCCACGTGCTTGGCGATACCGCTCCGTGGGGGTGCAACTTAATCCACTCCCCTAACGAACCCGCCCTGGAAGCCGCTGTCGCCAACCTTTATCTCGAACGCGGTGTTCGCCGGGTGTCTGCAGCGGCTTATATGGCGTTGACCCCGTCAATTGTGCGCTACGCCTACAGCGGCCTGCATATTGATGCAAACGGTGTACTACAGCGGCCAAATATGGTGTTCGCCAAAATCAGCCGCCCTGAGGTTGCAGCACACTTTATGAACCCGGCGCCAGAATCAATGCTTAATCGTCTGGTGGCCAATGGCGAACTCACTGAAAACGAAGCGCGACTGGCCGCAACGCTGCCCGTCGCTGAAGACTTCGTGGTCGAGAGCGACAGCGGCGGCCACACCGACAACCGCCCGCTGGCTCCGTTGTTCTCGTGCATCCAGTTTCTGCACGATGAAATATGCGCCGCGCGCGGCTATACGCGGCCTATCCGTATTGGTGCGGCAGGCGGCATCGGCTGCCCGCAGGCAGTCGCCTCAGCCTTCGCGCTGGGCGCAGCCTTTGTGTTGACCGGTACAATCAATGAAGCGTGCGTAGAGTCCGGGTTATCAACCGACGGCAAGCAGATGCTGGCGCAAGCCGGTCTTGCCGATATCGCCATGGCCCCCGCCGCCGACATGTTCGAGCTAGGCGTTGATCTACAAGTATTGAAGCGCGGTACAATGTTCGCACCACGCGCCCAGCAGCTGTACCGACTGTACCGCCGCTATGACTCTTTAGAAGCCATCCCGACCAACGAAGCACACGAGCTGGAAACAAAAATTCTGGGCATGACCATTGACGAATGCTGGGCGATGACCCGTGACTTCTGGATGAACCGCGAGCCTGAACAAGTCACCAAAGCTGAATCTGACTCCCGCCACAAAATGGGCCTCACGTTCCGCAGCTACCTTGGGCTATCAAGCCGTTGGGCGATCGATGGCCAGATTGACCGCCGTCTTGACTACCAAATCTGGTGTGGCCCGGCGATAGGCGCATTTAACACCTGGACCAAAGGATCGTTTCTGGAAGACCCGGCCAACCGCACTGTTTCCCAGGTGGCTAAAAATATGCTCGAAGGCGCTGCCATATTGACCCGCGCCCAGCAACTCCGAAGCTACGGTGTTGCCATACCCGTTACCGCGTTCAACTACCGGCCCCGGCTACTCCACTAACCATACTGATTACGGATTATCCGTCTTCACACAAAGGCTTCTCTTTGCAACACAACCACAACTCTAAACGCCCGGCCATCGCTGTTGTCGGGGTGTCAGCACTGTTTCCCGGCTCTGTCGATTCAACAGGGTTCTGGGGCGACATCCTCAGCGGCACTGATCGCATGACAGACGTGCCGGCCAGCCACTGGCTGATCGACGATCACTATGACTCAGACATGATGACGCCCGACAAAACCTACGGGCGGCGCGGCGGCTTCCTTGATCCGGTAGATCTTGATCTGATGAAGTTTGGCATTCCACCGGTCGCGGTGCCCACCACTGACACCGCTCAACTATTGGCGTTAATAGTTGCCCAACGGGTACTCGACGACGCCGTCACCGGGCAGTTCACTGAACTTGATCGCAGCCGCGCCTCTGTCATTCTGGGGGTTACCTCGGGGCAAGAACTTCTTGGTGCGATGGCCAGCAGAATGAACCGGCCCATGTGGCTGCAAGGAATGCGCAGCGCTGGTGTTCCAGAAGATATCGCTCAAACCGCCTGCAATCAGATTGCCGATCTACACCCCGAGTGGAAAGAAAGCACGTTTCCCGGTCTTCTTGGCAACGTAGTGGCCGGACGCATCGCTAACCGTCTGGATCTAGGCGGCACCAACTGCGTGACCGACGCGGCATGCGCTTCATCATTTTCTGCACTATCAATGGGCGTTAACGAGCTTTACCTAGGCGACAGCGATCTTGTCATTGCCGGTGGCGTTGACACCATGAACGACATCTTCATGTACATGTGCTTCTCTAAAACACCCGCACTATCGCAATCCGAAGACATCCGCCCGTTCTCTGATAAAGCCGACGGCACGATGCTTGGTGAGGGAATCGGCATGGTCGCGCTCAAAAGGCTTGAAGATGCCGAGCGAGACGGTAACCAGATTTACTGCGTCATCAATGCGGTCGGGGCTAGCTCCGATGGCCGCTCAAAGAGCGTCTACGCACCGGTATCAGAAGGCCAGGCTCGTGCCCTGACCAACACTTATTTAAAATCAGGCTACCAACCCGACACCGTTGAACTTGTTGAAGCCCACGGCACTGGCACAGTCGCCGGCGACGCCGCAGAATTTGGCGGGCTGGAACTCGCATTCAATGGCTCTGGCCGTAAAGACAGACAATGGTGCGCACTTGGATCAGTAAAGAGCCAGATCGGCCACACCAAGGCCGCCGCTGGCGCTGCCGGTCTTTTTAAAGTCATTATGGCGTTGCACCACAAAGTGCTGCCGCTGACGGCCAAAATAGACAAACCAAACCCAAAGCTTAACCTTGAAGCGTCGCCGTTCCATTTAAACACCACCACCCGCCCCTGGATCCGTGCCTCTGACCACGAACGGCGGGGCTCAGTGAGCTCATTCGGTTTTGGTGGCTCCAACTTCCACGTTGCGATGTCTGAATACACCGGCGCTGGCACTCGTGCCCCCCGCCTGCGCACCACCGATGTTGAACTTATTATACTGGCCGGTGCTGATGGCCAAAGCATAGTGACTCAAGCGCAACAGCATCTTGGCGTCTGCTCAGACCCGGGTTATTTGAAGTGGCTGGCCCATTCAAGTCAAGCAGCGTACAGCGCAAGCAACCATGCTCGATTGGCCATTGTCGCCACCGACGGCAATGACTTAAAAGCCAAACTTACGGCCGCCATCGAACGCATCACCGCCAACCCGACCACTGCGTTTTCAACCCCAACTAAGGTGCATTACGGCATCGGGGCTCACAGCGGTGATATCGCATTCGTGTTTCCAGGCCAAGGCAGCCAATACGTAAATATGGGTGCAAGCCTTGCCACTCAGTTTGACGAAGCAATAGCACCATGGAATACCGCAGCAGACCTTAAATGGGACAACGAAACACTACAGAGCGTGGTATTTCCAGCCGCCGCTTTCACTGACAGCACCGTGAAACAACAACAAACCATGCTCACCGCAACGCAATGGGCGCAGCCTGCTATTGGTGCTACCAGCCTGAGCTACTTACGCGTGCTGCAACAAATTGGGCTCGCGGCAACTCATGTTGCGGGCCACAGCTTTGGCGAGATCACAGCGCTACATGCAGCCGGTGTATTATCTGAAAAAGATACCTTGCGTGTGGCAAGGCGTCGCGGCGAGCTAATGGCCGACGCTGCGCAATTACCCGGAGCAATGACAGCCGTTGCCGCCAGCATTGATGATGTATCGGCGCTGGTTAAACAGTCGGGCATTGATGTAGTCGTCGCTAACCACAACCATCACAGCCAAGTGGTACTGTCTGGCCCCACAGCAGCAATAGAAGAAATAGAAACGCAACTCGGCACGGCCAAATTAACATTCAAACGTTTACCAGTGGCAACGGCATTTCACTCTTCTGTTGTCAGTAGCGCCAGCAAGGCGTTCACCAAGTCACTTGCCTCTATCACTTTTAGTCCCGCTGAAATCGCGGTGTACGCCAACGAAACTGCAGCACTCTACCCAAGCAGTGATAAGGCATCTCGCAAACAGCTTGGTCGTCAGTTAGCTCAGTCGGTCCGCTTCGTAGAAATGATCCAGGCAATGTACGACAACGGGGCTCGCACCTTCGTTGAAGTCGGTCCCGGCGCTACGCTGACCGGGCTGGTTGATCGCATCCTTGATGAAAATCCTCATGCGGCTGTTGCACTTGATCAAAGCAAATCAAGCGGTCTTGGATCATTTTTTAATGGGCTTGCCCAGCTTGTGGCCAGTGGCGCTGATATGAATCTAAGCGCCCTTTGGAAGGAATATGCCGACATCGAAAACCCTGCCGAAGTTACCGCTCCCAAGCTCACCATTGCCATCAATGGTGCCAATCACGGCAAGCCATACCCACCGGAAGATTTAACCAAACTGGCCGGACCAAACCCACACAGCAGCGACACACCGAAAGCTTCACTCGACACTGCACCACAACCTGTTGCACCACAGCCTGTTGCACCACAACCAGCTGCACCACTACCTGTTACAACATCACCCGTTACCACAGCGGCCTCGCCAACTAATCAGCCCCGAGCCATGCACACCAAACCACCTGTCCCTATCCCTGCTGCTGCGCCTGCCACCACCATGGCAGTAACCAGCGCCGCACCCGCTCACGGAGTACTTGCCGCCTATCAGTCAGTGCAACAGCACACCGCTGATGCGCACGCCGAGTATCTGCGCTCGACCGCAGCGGCGCATACTGCTTTCATGACCGCGTCGCAGCAAAGCCTTGCCGTTCTTGGCCAGCTTGCCGGTGCTACCGACAGTGCAGCATTCAATGTTGCTGCTGCAGCGCCGATGCCGCCGCTAATTTCGCAGCCTGTGCTGCAACCAGTGCCGCCGCCTGCGGCCGTCATTGCTGCACCGCCACCCGCCTACACTCCGCCACCTGCACCACCCGCATCGCATGCGCCACCACCTGCAGCAGCGGTCGCGCCACCACCCGCCCCTATGCCGCCACCAGTGGTCGCCGCCGCTGCACCAATAGCAGCAGCACCTGCATCGGTCACTCAGACCATGACCTCCGACGAGCTCATGGCGCTATTGCTAACGGTAGTTGCGGAAAAAACCGGCTACCCGACTGACATGTTAACGATGGAAATGGAGCTCGAGGGTGACCTTGGCATTGATTCGATCAAGCGCGTTGAAATTCTAAGTGCCATGCAAGACAAAGTGCCAACGCTGCCGGAAGTTGATACCGCTGTGATGGCGCAACTAATGACCCTTGGCCAGATCGTTGATTACATGTTCGACCAAATCAAAGGCGCAGAAACACCCGCTGCCACAGCCGCCGCCGAAGCAGGTGTAACTGCCGTTATTGCTGCAACTACACCAACCGCAACAGCAACGACCCAAGCATTGACCTCTGACGAACTCATGGCATTGTTACTGACAGTGGTGGCCGACAAGACCGGTTATCCGTCCGACATGTTAACGATGGAAATGCAACTGGAGGGTGACCTTGGCATTGACTCCATCAAGCGCGTTGAAATTTTAAGCGCCATGCAAGACAAAGTCCCTACACTTCCTGAAGTCGATACCGCTGTCATGGCTCAGCTAATGACACTTGGCCAAATCGTCGACTATATGTTCAACCAGATCAAAGGAGGTGACAAAGATGACACGCGCCCTTTTGACCAAGGGGCAGCCGCCCCACATGCCACGAATGCCGCACCACTTGGCCGGTTTAGACTTCGTTCGATAACCGCAACGCCCGGTGGCAAACCACTCACCGGTCTTAAAGATTCAACCATCGGGGTGATCGACGATTACACTGGCATAGCACCCGCACTGACCAAGCTGCTAGTCGCGGCCGGCGTGTCTGCCTGTGTGGTCGACAAAGTCGATGACTCAATTGATGGCATTATTTTTCTTGGCGGGCTGCGCTCAATGGCATCGATTGATGATGCGCTTGCGATCAACCGTGACGCTTTCGTGGCAGCGCGAGCTCTGGCTACCGGTCCCAAAGCTGCCCGCTTGCTGGTCACTGTTTCTCAACTGGGCGGCAACTTCGGTACTGCAGCACCACACAATCTTAATGCATGGAGCGCCGGACTGACCGGGCTAATAAGAACCGCGGCCATCGAGTGGCCCGATACCCGCGTGCGCGCTATCGACATTGAACGCGCCAACAAAGATGCCGGAACACTGGCCGCGGCAATAGCCAATGAACTCCTCACCGGTGGTAACGAACT